>JAQYWP010000187.1 GCA_029379285.1 Rhizonema sp. PD38 | reverse complement strand
GGTCATGGACCTCTACTTCATTATAATGTTACCGAATTGGTCGAGCGCTACCGTCGCTGGAGCCAGGAGCAGGCAAAAGCTGAAACAACAGTCGCTGTCTTTTATATGTCAGATTATGGTTTTAGTGACCGTCTGTCTCAAGCGATCGCACACGGCATCACGAAAACGGGTGTGGCGGTGGAAATGATGGATCTGAGATCGGCTGATCCACAAGAAGTAAAAGAACTAGTCAGTATTGCGAGCGGACTAGTGATTGGGACTCCACCGATTCCAGGAGCGATTGCCACTCCAGCCCAAACTGCCCTCAATACCATTTTAGCTGCTACAAACCCTAAGCAATATGTTGGTATATTCGAGTCAGGATATCAAGATAGCGAGTCAGTATATCCACTAGTTTCTAAGTTTCGTGATTTGGGGACTTATCCTGCCTTTCCACCAATTCTAGTCAAAGAAACGCCGACAGAAGCAACATACCAGTTGTGTGAAGAAGCTGGAACTGACTTAGGGCAATGGCTATCCCGTGAGCGTAGTATCAAGCAAATAAAAGCGCTGGATAACAACTTGGAAAAAGCGTTAGGACGCCTCAGCAGTGGACTCTATATCCTCACAACTTCCCACGGTGAACTCAGGAGCGCCATGGTTGCTTCGTGGGTAGCGCAAGCCAGCTTCAAACCGCTAGGTTTAACAGTGGCCGTAGCGAAAGATCGTGCCATTGAGTCCATGCTGCATGTAGGTGATCGTTTCGTCCTCAACATTTTGGAAGAAGGCAATTCTCAGTCCTTGATGAAGCACTTTCTCAAGCGCTTTTCTCCGGGAGCGGATCGATTTGAAGGAGTGAGGACATACCTTGCGACAAATGGTTGTCCAATTTTAGTAGACACCCTCGCCTATATGGAGTGCGAAGTCAGCAGACGTGTAGAGTGTGGGGATCACTGGCTGATTTACAGTACTGTCTTCGTTGGTCGCATTTCTAAGCCTGATGCCTCACCAGCAGTACACCATCGTCAAGTTGGGAATCATTACTAATTCGTTAGTAGTTAGTTGTTTTAAACAACTAACTACTAACAATCAACAATCAACAATTAACATTCACCAACCTATGTCTGACATTAAACCGCGCGATGTACAAGTCTCTGTGATTGATGCTGATACCACTGTACTGCGATCGCGCACATGGGATCGACTCAAATTTGAAGTCGAATACTCGCTGCAACGGGGTACTACTGCCAACTCCTACCTAATTCAGGCAGATAAAACAGCTATTGTCGATCCTCCTGGGGAGTCGTTTACAGAAATTTACCTGCACCAATTACAGCAACATCTTGACTTACAGCAACTGGATTACGTGATTTCGAGTCATATCAACCCAAATCGCTGTACAACTTTAAAGGCACTGCTAAAATTAGCCCCTCAACTTACCCTTGTCTGTTCCAAGCCTGCTGTCGTTGCCCTACGTACTTTCTTCTCAGAACAAAAGCTAAATATTCATGTAGCAAGAGGAGAAGAAGTTTTGGACTTAGGCAGAGGTCATCAACTACAATTTATACCAGCCCCTAACCCACGTTGGCCTGACGAACTTTATACATTCGATCCTGCCACTCATATCTTGTTTAGCGATAAGCTCTTTGGTGTCCATGTCTGTGGTGATCAAGTCTTTGATGAAAATTGGAAACACTTAGATGAAGACCGACGGCACTACTATGATTGCCTTTATGCTGCTCAGTCTCGGCAAGTGGAAATAGCACTTGACAAATTTACCTCTTTACCCATAAAAAGGTATGCCCCTTGTCACGGACCTCTCGTGCGCTACAGCAAGAGCCGACTCACGCAAGACTATCAGCAGTGGAGTCAACAGCAGAAAGAAAAAGAGACAACCGTGGCACTGATTTATGCATCTGCCTACGGTAATACAGCAACTTTGGCACAGGCATTAGCTAAGGGAATCACAAAGTCTGGTGTAGGCGTAGAATCAATTAACTGCGAATTCACCGAACCAGAGGAAATTCAAGCAGCGATTGAAAAATGTGATGGATTTATCATCGGATCTCCCACACTTGGGGGTCATATGCCTACCCAAGTGCAAACTGCTTTAGGAATTGTGCTTTCAACTGCGACTAAAAGTAAATTAGCAGGTGTCTTTGGATCATACGGCTGGAGTGGAGAGGCGATTGATGAGATTGAAAAGAAACTAGAGAATGCTGGTTATCGCTTTGGCTTCGACTCGATTCGAGTTCGGTTTAAACCTAATGATTTAACGCTTCAAGAATGTAAAGAAATCGGCACTGATTTTGCTCAAGCCTTAAAAAAGGCGAAGAAAAACCGCGATATCCGACAACCAGTTAGTGACTCCCAAATTGACCGTACCGAACAAGCGGTGGGACGAATAGTTAGTCCTCTATGTGTGGTATCCGCCAAGCGAGGAGATGTCAAAAGCGCCATGCTTGCCTCTTGGGTTTCCCAAGCCAGTTTCAATCCACCAGGTGTAACGGTTGCGGTTGCTAAAGACCGAGCTATAGAACCTCTGCTGCATACCAAAGATAAATTTGTCCTGAATGTCTTGCAAGAAGGCATGAACCTCAGGCGACACTTCCTCAAATCTTTTGCTCCGGGATCTGATCGCTTTGCTGGTTTGGAAACTCAATCTGCTGAAAATGGCTGTCCTATCCTCAGTAATGCACTAGCCTATCTGGAATGCACTGTTGAAAGCCGAGTAGAATGTGGCGATCATTGGGTGGTTTACGCTGTCGTGGATCATGGTCAAGTACTACAGTCTGGGGGCATGACTGCAGTCTATCACCGCAAATCCGGTGGTCAGTATTAAACAAGTTACTCCCGAACCGATAAAAGATTACCAATCTTCTTTTTGATTTTCTTGGCTTCCTTGGCGTCTTGGCGGTTGCTATAAGTATTTTTCTAGCGGTTCGGGAGTTAACCGTTAGCAATCTTTGCTTAAGGGTAAGCTGTACTCTCCCTCACCCAGCCTAGACGGTGGTTTACACATTTGAAAATAGTTGTATACAGTAAATAGCTCAAAATGAATGAATCTCTAAAGAATTCTTCAACGAATCAGCACAAGTGGTTTAGTCGAACTCGGATGGTACAGTGTCTTGAAGCTGTCCAAGACTTGATTGTAATTTCCTTGTGTATTGCTCTATTCAGCGTCATGGTTATCCAATTGCGAGCAATGTTCTACTCGCTGCTGCCTCCTCTTAACTTTAAAGATGTTACCTCGGATATCCTGTTCCTGTTAATTTTGGTCGAGTTATTCCGATTACTGATTATTTACTTACAGGAGCAAAGAGTCTCTATTGGTGTAGCTGTGGAAGTATCCATTGTCTCGGTACTACGAGAAGTGATTGTGCGGGGAGTGCTGGAATCACACTGGAGCCAAATTTTATCAGCATGTGCCTTTTTGCTAGTGATGGGAGTCTTGCTTATCGTTCGCGGTTGGCTACCGCCAACCTTCAATAACATCGATCCGGAACGATACTTTTCAAAGGAAAAACCAGCAACTTACAACAATATAGGGCAATAAAAGTTTGTAGTTGCGCTTCAGCGCTGATATGCATAGCACTCGAGAGCGCAACTGTCAGCTTTTACATAAATTGATACAGTTTGGTTTATCTATGTCGTTTAGTATTGGGTATTAGGAATCAAAATTTGGTGGTGGGTTGAAACTTCCACCATAATTTTTTGTTTGCAAATCCAATCCCCAATTCTGTTGATCGCTCTACCTGGAATTTGCCGGACACGCAACTGTTAAATGGAATCCATTGTTAGAGAGTTGTCCACTGCTGTCATACGTTCCAACAAACATAGCACGAGGATTACCACGGCGCAGGTTAAAGAAAACAAAAACATCATGTCGTCAGCACTAGTTAAGCCATTAGATCGTGAATCAGCCATTCTAAGTGACGCAGTGAGTGTGCAGCACCAAGTCGTAGTCGTCGGGGGTGGAGCCGCAGGCATCACAGTCGCCGCCCAGCTGCTGAAAAAAAATAAATACCTTGATGTTGCCATTATTGAACCAAGAGACAAGCACTACTACCAACCAGCTTGGACTCTAGTTGGTGGTGGTGTTTACAAAGCTCTTGATACTATTAGGGATGAAAAAGATTATATTCCTGATAGTGCTACTTGGCTCAAAGATTACGTATCTAAGTTAGACCCAGACAACAATACAGTTATTACTCAGGAGGGAAAGCGTATTTGTTATGAATATCTGGTATTAGCCCCAGGTATTCAAATTGATTGGCATTTAATTAAAGGGCTAAAAGAAACAATAGGACAAAATGGCGTTTGCAGTAATTATGCTTATGAATACGCCCCTTACACTTGGGAAGTCATCAAGAACTTTAAAGATGGTAATGCTATATTTACTTACCCTAATACTCCGGTAAAATGTGGAGGGGCTCCACTAAAAATTATGTATTTGGCTGATGATGCCTTTAGGAAACAAGGGATACGCCCTCAGGCAAAAATCATGTATTGCACAGCTATGGGAGTAATTTTCGGCGTTAAAGAATTTGCCAAAACACTGCTTTCGATAGCAGAGCGTAAACAGATAGACGTAAGATACAAACACAATCTCAAAGAAATTAAAGCAAATACCAAAACAGCAATTTTTGATGTTTTAACAGATTCGGGTGTCGAAGAAGTAGCTATCCAATACGATTTGCTTCATGTCACACCACCTATGAGCGCACCTGACTTTATAAAACACAGTAAATTAGCTGTACCAGATGGAACAAGTCAAGGCTGGGTTAATATAAATAAACACACGCTACAGCACAATGTTTACCCCAACGTTTTTAGCTTGGGTGATGCGGCGAGTCTTCCAACATCGAAAACAGCGGCTGCTGTGAGAAAACAAGCACCAGTTGTTGTTCATAACTTACTGGCTTTAATCAACTCAAAAAACCTTACTCAAAAATACAACGGCTATAGTTGTTGTCCAATAACTACAGGATATGGCAAGGTAGTACTTGCTGAATTTGGTTATGACAACAAGCTTTCCCCCACATTCCCAATTGATCCAACTAGAGAACGGTACAGTATGTGGCTGCTAAAAAAATATGGCTTCCCCTTTCTCTACTGGAATATAATGTTGAAAGGTAGTCCATTATAAGAGAAGCTATTAGGAATTTGCTACTTATTTTTGGACTTTTTCAAACCCAAGATTTACCGCCTCCTTGTAAGTATGATTATCTATACGAGTTTCTAAGATTGCTATAGTGTGTAACAAGAGAGTAGAACCACTATTTTCCCATTCCTGTAAATTATGACTATATTTCTAAAATCTGGCGACAAAAGGCATTTTTTGGCGATCGCATGAATGGATTTGAGGTCATAGAAGCACACTGGAGTCAGATTTAGTAATTCGTGACAGGTTAAGACAAAATTCATTTTGTCATTAGTATTTTCGCGATAAATTAGGACGGTATTTAGGTATCAAATTCAATCTTTTACGGACTTGATGAGGTAATAATGAGTGATGCTTTTTAATATGACGTGATCAATCTCGTTAGACGTTGCCGTAGGGGAGAGAAAACAAGTAAGTATTAATTATTATAGGTTTGTAGTTGCGATTAAGCGCAACTACGAACGGAATGCAGTAATTTTATATTTGGTTGCATATTTTTTATTACCAGCCTACTTAGTTTACTGAACTTGCAATGATTTAATCATCGTCTCTACCGTTGGTAAAAACTTATTGTAACTATCTTTTTCTGCTGTATATATAATTACGAAAGCTTTATCTTTTTTTAAAGTAAACACTTGTAAATTTTTGAAAATATTTTTCCTGTCTTTTACGGTAAAGACTAATTGTTTCCCTAGTTTATTTGCGAAAGTCGTGTTAATTGGATTCTCAATTTTAACTGCTATTTTCTGCATTTATTCTACTTTATGAATTTCCTGAATTGATAAATCGCTATATTCATTCAAGGTTCCGGAAAAGTCCTCAACGGTTATTGTGACCTTTTCTTGGAAATTGTCTGTGTCACTTTGTTTGGGAGACAAGAATGCAACTACTTCGCCAGTAATAGGGTTATTAATATCTAGCCTTTCCCAGTTTTCAGGATATTTCATCTTTATTCCCAAATTGGGATTATTATATGTTAAGAAATCTGGCGTTGGTATAACCCATTTTGAGTACCCGGATAATGTATCGACTAATAGTCCTATAATTGTTCGATTTTGTCCTGATTCAAACATTGGTGAATAATAGTATATTACAAAGAACAAATCCTTGCTGTAGCCAATCCTCAGTGAGTAAATGAGTATGAATGATAATTGGATTAGGGTATTCGCAGAAGTTTGCATTAATTTCTTCTAAAGAGGCAAAACTATAGCCCAGAACACTATCTGCCAGATTTTTGGACAATCGCTCCCGAAGTTCGTCTAAATTTTTTAATCCAGTCGGCTTTTTTACAAATCTTCTAGATACGGTATCAAAAGATTTGCTAAAGGATGGTTAATTTCTTTTTTGAAAGCTGGTGTGTCTGTAACTTTAAGTGCTTCTATTATACGCTCTCTCAAAGCTGGATTATTTTCAATTTTTTTCAACAGCTTTAGTAACAACTATCATTTTTTCTAATCGGGTTATAGCCGGATTTGAATTTTTTAGTTGTTGCAAAAGTTGTTGAATTTCTTTTGCAGCTAAAGCCAGGTTTGACTGATCTCGACTTTTAGCTAGTTTCAGTGCTGACTGAATTTTCCGCGCCTCTTCCCCTAACTGGAGTTTAGACTAAAAGCGATATGAGAGAACGCAAATCAAATGAAATTGCAGATTAAAAATATTCTCAAGTCAGCCTCGAAGCATCCGCGACCTTTGACAATTATGTAGTATGTCTACGAGAAAAAATATTACAATAATGATAATCTTGGAAAGGGTAGAGAGAAACGAGCAAAGCTCGTTTCTCTCTACCCTCTATATTTGATTATCATTATCAATAAACTTGAGACTAAATGGGGAAGGATCAAAAAAAGGGGAGTCTGATTGAACACAACCCCCCTTTTGGCAGAAGCTGAGAAAAGAACTACCATTACTCACCTGCCAACATGAAACGTGCCAGACTTGAAGAATTTCGTCAAGTAGCTTACACATATTTAGGAAAAGCAAAGGATGCGACTTTTGAACTGACGGATGCGATATTACTAACACGTAATGTCTACAGCTTGGCAGATTTATCGCTATCACCAGTGTTTAGGCGCAAGTGGCCAAGTATCTATGAGGCGCTACAAGATAGCAGACCACAGCGACAGAAATTGATGAAGTTATATATCAAACAAATGCCCTTAGTTGGGCGTCCACTTTTGGCAGGAGACCATACTAACTGGTCGCGCCCGGATGCAGTCACGCTGCAAGAGAGGACATTTGAGCATAGCGGTACATCAATAGCTGAGAATAAACCGATTAGCATTGGTCAGGGATATAGTACGATTGCTTGGATACCAGAAGATTCGGGGAGTTGGGCATTACCCTTGAGGCATGAGCGCATAACTAGTTGGGAAAGTCCAATAGACAAAGCAACTTGGCAACTAAAACAAGTGTGTGAGCATTTGCCCAGCAGACCGATTTCAGTTTGGGATAGTGAGTATGGCTGTGCACCATTTGTCTTAAAGACTACCAATATTGCTGCAGATATTCTAGTTCGGTTGCGTTCAAATCTGTGTTTATGGGGCGAACCTGAAACTTACTCTGGTAAGGGTCGTCCGAAGAAGCATGGTGCTAAATTCCAACTCAATGAACCCACAACATGGGGTGATGTGGCATCTGTCTTGGAAGAAAATGATCCGAAATTGGGACAGGTGCGTATTAGCCTTTGGAAAAATTTGCACTTCCGTAAGGCTGCTGCACGCCCGATGTTAATCCTGAGGGTTGAACGTCTTGATGCACAAGGTAATTCGAGAGTATCTAAACCTTTATGGTTGGCCTGGATTGGAGAAGAAATGCCGACCTTAGAAGAGGTTTGGCGACTGTACCTGCGTCGCTTTACAATTGATCACTGGTATCGCTTTTTGAAACAACGCTTACATTGGACTGTACCAAAGTTGGGTACTCCCAAGCAATGTGAGCGGTGGAGTGACTTGATGCCTCTAATGACTTGGGAATTATGGTTAGCCCGTGATCTTGTCAGTGATAATCCTTTACCCTGGCAGAAATCTCTTGATAAATTGACCCCTGGAAGAGTTGCTCAAGCTATGGGTGGAGTTTTAGCGGTGAGCAGCGCGTTGCGGGGGTTCCCCCCGTTGTAGCGACTGCGAACCCGAAGGGCGATTGGTACACCAGCCACTCTACCCAAACCTCGCGGAAAGTCTCCCGGCTGGATACCCGGAAACCCTCGTAACCGTAAAAACCGCTATCCAACTGTTAAAAAAAGAGCAAACAAGCCACGCAAAAAACTATCTGTTGCGGTTTAATATCAAAACTTGTTCATACTTTTGGCAAGTCTGTTATTAACTCAGCCGTGCTGGGTCGTTTTTCATGGTTTAGTCTAAACTCCAGCCCTAAGCGTAAAGGGTTTGTGTTCTTGGGATTTGCTAATAACATTAAGATCTTTTTCACAGTTTTTATGAAGAAAGTGAAATTTAGTTTCTTTCAAGCCTTAATACAAACTGAGCATACTATTTTTCGGAAATTCAGTCTGTTTCTCCTCAAAATTCAATCACAGAAACAGCTCGAAATTCCGTTGCTCTGGAGCTACTAAGTTAGCTTTACCAAGATACTGAGTGATGTCTGTGCCCATCTGAAATGTCTCTGTGTGTCGCGTTTCTAAGTCTGTTAGAGCAAAGAACACTCTTGAAGGCTGAGTAGTCTCAGATGAATTAAACTAGGAGAAGAGAAATTAAATTGATCATATGACACATCTTTCAACAGCCCGCGAGTTATTCCAAACTGCTTACGAAAGTCGTTATACTTGGGACGAAAACTTTCCTGGCTACAGTGCAGATGTGAAGTTAGTACAGGGGGATGAAGTTTACACGGGTAGAATTAAAATTAACCATGACATGAGTGTCGAAGTGACGGGTGTAGCAGATGAACAGGTACAAGAAGGTATTTATACTCAGCTAAGAGATATCGTCACTCATCGCAAACGCAATGCTTTTGAACAGTCTCATGGTAAGCACGAATTTAGTCAAGGTCAAGAAGACTCAACGGGTGCAGTAGAAATTTTGGTGAAGGGTGATTCTATGGGTTCTAATTATAAAATTAGAGGCAAGGAAATTTGTCAGGTGAGTCGGGTAATGGGTCGCATGGCTTTTATAATTGATACCCATAAAAGCTTAGACACAGGTTCTGGATACATAGCCAGTCGTTATGATGCCCTTTTCCGTAACTCAAAAACCAATGAAGTTACCAGTGTCCTTAATTTTGAGGATACTTACGAGAAAATTGATGGCTATTATATCATGATGAAGCAGGTGGTACAAGAGTATAAAGATGGGTCTCGTACTGCAACTGAGTTTAGCTATGCCAATATTAAGTTGCTCTCTCCAGTAGTTGTATAAGTTAAGTTAGGAGTGATGGGTTAAGAGGAGGAATAAACTCTTAATTGCTAACTCGTAACTCCACATTCCTGCAATTAGATCTAGGATCAGTATAACAAAGCTAGAAAATAAACATTTTGGGTAATGGGAAAGTTAAGAGTGAGGAGTGAGGAGTTATAAATTGGAATTGAAAAGTATTTTTTTATACTATGTATACTGAATTTTTAACTCTCAATTATCATTCTTAATTCCTCACTTCGCACCTCCTCACGATGATTCCAATTCCCCGTCATTAACTTACAAGGACAAAAAGTATGGAACTTACACTTGACAACGTCGAAACAGTCTTAGATGAAATGCGACCTTACCTCATGTCTGATGGTGGTAATGTGGAAGTTGTTGAACTTGATGGTCCTATTGTTAAATTGCGGTTACAAGGTGCCTGCGGTTCTTGCCCCAGTTCTACAATGACCCTAAGAATGGGTTTGGAACGCCGCCTGAAGGAAATGATTCCAGAAATTGCAGAAGTGGAGCAAGTGATGTAAAAGTGAGGAGTTAAGAGTTAGGAGTGATGAATATTACGTTAACTCTTAACTCTTAACTATTAACTCTTCACTGTTTTTATGCCTCATCCTTTATATGTCGCCTTCGTTTGGCACCAACATCAGCCACTTTATAAATCTCCGGGCAAAGGTTTATCACTTTCTCAAACCCAGTATTATCGCTTGCCTTGGGTACGGTTACATGGCACTAAAGACTATTTAGATTTAGTGCTACTTCTAGAGCAGTATCCCAAGTTACACCAAACGGTCAATTTGGTACCATCGCTGATATTACAATTAGAAGATTACATCAACGGTACTGCCTTCGACCCGTATTTAGAAGTGAGTTTAACACCATCCGAACAACTCACTCTCCAACAACGGGAGTTTATCATACAACACTTTTTTGATGGCAATCACCACACCCTCATTGATCCCCATCCCCGTTATGCCCAGTTGTACCAACAGCAACAGGAGAAAGGGCAAGCTTGGTGTTTAGCGAATTGGCAATTACAGGATTACAGTGATTTATTAGCTTGGCACAACCTGGCATGGATTGACCCAATGTTTTGGGATGATCCGGAGATAGAAGCTTGGTTGAGACAAGATCGGGATTTTACTTTAAGCGATCGCCAGCGAATTTACTCCAAACAAAGAGAAATATTGGGGAGAATCGTTCCACAACACAAAAAAATGCAAGCCGCAGGACAGTTGGAAGTCATTACTTCTCCCTACACACATCCAATACTACCGTTGCTGGCTGATACGAACTCCGGTCGAGTGGCAGTGCCAAAGATGACATTACCTCAACAGCGGTTTCAGTGGGCAGAAGATATTCCTCGGCATTTGAGAAAAGCTTGGGATATGTATAAAGAGAGATTTCAACAAGAACCAAGAGGTTTGTGGCCCTCGGAACAGTCAGTTAGTCCTGAAATTATACCGTATATTATCAATCAGGGTTTTAAGTGGATTTGCTCAGATGAAGCTGTACTGGGATGGACGCTGAAACGGTTTTTCCAACGTGATGGAGCAGGGAATGTCCAAGAAC
>JAQYWP010001146.1 GCA_029379285.1 Rhizonema sp. PD38 | reverse complement strand
GTAGTATTCTTAAACTCATAGTATTTTCTCTAAGTTTTTATGCGTTTTGTCAGAAAGTCCATGAAGATAGCGTGTTAGGTGTACAATCCTAACCATATCTCTCCCTATTAAGCAGTATTAACACGGTGTACTTCATGTATCTTTTCCTAACAAGTATTATTATAACAGTAGTTACAGTGATGTGCATCTGCTGTAGCTTTGCTATCTATATTTGGCATGGATTGTCTCAAAAATCTTGAATTTTGGGAGTGTAAACAGCAAAAAACAGTAGACGGTAAATCTCGTTTCCTGTATTTGTTTCGTACGATACAAATACAGGAAGGAACAATCTTGTGAATGCCAGTCAAGCCGCCAAGGGCGGCAAGGCAGAAGGCAGAGGGCAGAAGGAATCCCCATAACGCTCATTTAGGGGCTTGAAGCATGGACGTAGTATTTCTTGCAAAGCTCGCCGGGGGAAACTTCCCTCGGCAGACTTTGCGCGCTATGCGTCTCGAAATACATATTTTCAAAGTTCCATAAATAAATTTAGGGGCTTGAGACCCTGTGGCTGCGGGCTTTTAAAAAATTATTACCTTCTGCCTTCTGCCCTCTGCCCTCTGCCTTTCTTCGGTCATACACAACGCACTTATGACAGTCTTAACGAAGCTTATGGTTATTTTAATAGAGAATTATTCAATGCCTCTCTACCGCATTGCCTCATCACCATGCAGTGTAAAAAAGGTGTCTATGGTTATTTTGCTGGTGGCAGGTTCGGGACGAAGAACGGTGAAGAGAAGATTGATGAAATCGCTCTCAATCCTTTAAGCTTCCGGACCGCACATAAAAGCAACTGCGCCCTCAGTCCAAGGATACTCGCTTTGCACCTCTTGAACACTGATTCTACCATCGGTTTTAGTCGCTCGCAGTTTCAAAGTAAGGTGAGGATTTTGAGCTATTAACTGTTCTAACTCTTGCTGAAAGACAAAATCTTCAGGATGTGGTGCACACCAGTCTAAGTGAAATTGGCGATTATCTCCTCGATAAGCGAGGGTTCGCATTATGGCGATCGCACAGAGTTGATTTTCACATCTATATATTGCAATACCACTGCTTTTTGAAGGTAACAATTTGCCCACTATAGAGAGCAAATTTGACAGTGGTATGCGAAAACTTGCCATTATGTACGTAGTTGCGTGCAATCGAAAAGTTATTAGGATGCGTCCAGATTACGAATAATCAAGCCTCGAAGTTTTTGATAGCGCTGCAAGTTGAAGAATAGGAGAGCACGGGTATGCACCCCAGGTAAAGCTATAAGGAGCGAGTGCGCCTTCGCTGACTGCTAGGCAACTGCTCAGCATGAGGTCGAGCGCGATGGGGGTCTTTTCCCTGCCATAGCACTTCGCCCATCTTGACGCCAAATTTATCCTCTAGAGCAGTGTGCATTTCAGTAAGCACCTGTTCTGCTTCGTCACAGATAGCAGTCGTGTTGCCATCTACCGTCGCAACACTGTGCTTAACATAGCCGTCTACGTCATAAAATACTTGCCCCGCGACTGGCACACTGACACTAATTCCTTTACCAGTTTGGTTCATAGCTCCTAAAATCATCGCACTCGCTGGATGTTCAGGATGCTCTGGTTGATGAAATGTAATGCTGAAACCCATTTCCTGCAATGTCTGAGCAATGCTGTCAGCAATATAATCACGCCGCTCTGCTTGTATTTGAGCGGTGTTAGCAGCTTCGATTATCGATTCAGATCGCTCTTTACTCTCACTTAAGCAAGACATCACCTGTGCGAACTGAGCATCTGCGATCGCCAGTTGTGCTGCATGAATCTGGTTCTCTAATTCTGTCACTGCTGAACTTTGCCAGCGCATCACCACTGGATCAGCCTTTAAACCTGCTAGAATGACTTGGTGTTCTGCGAGTTGCCGATTTGCTTGTATCTGTAACTGTTGGCTGTTTGCCTGCCCTTGAGTAATTTGACGAACGTGCTTCTGCACCAGCGCCGTTGCTTCTGCCAAGGGACGCCGTACTGTCACTGGATCTCCTTGGGCGATCGCTTGTTGCAAATTTTGGAGGACGCACTGCAAAAGTTGCCTACCTGCAGCATCGAACTTCAAGGCTTCTGCCTCTGGAATTTGTGCCACCCGGTGTTGTAGTTCCTCTAGTTCAAACTGTTGTCGCTCGATGTCTTTTCGTCGTTTCTTTTCTGCCTCATCCCATCGCTTGCGCTTACTTGCTTCTCGCATTGCCAGTTCAATTCTCACTAGCTCTTCTGAGATAGCCAGCAGTTGGGTTTCTAACTCAGCATTGGCGATCGCTTTTAGTTGATTCTCACATCGATACTGCAATACGACTGCTTCTTGAAGATAAAAATTTCCCCACGAAGAGCTTAAATCTGACAACAGTAAATTTACCCGTGCATGGGCTTGGTAACGAGACATTTCTAGTTGCCGTTGTCGCTCTTGCTCTTCGGCTTCCTCCCGTCGTCTGGCTTCCGCTTCTGCACAACGCAAGCGATGTGCTTCCAGAATTTTTTGCTTCCACTCAGCAATTTCTGCCTCTGAAAATTTGGGACTACCACTCATCTAAAAATCTCCGATTCGTTTGAAAACTACTTTCTCACCATTACGGATTTGAACCTGAAGCTGCTCAAAGTCAATTACAACTGTCAGATCTGTCACGCCAAGCTTAGTCTTGATATTCTCAATCTCTTCTACTAATCTTATCTTTTCCATAAAGCTGGTATCCTCGTGAAGGGAAGGCAAGGTAGGGTTGTTCAATGGTAATTAACTTTAAGCAAAGACTGAAGCAGTTTGAAACTCTGATTGGTATTGTAATCAAACTTCCATGCTCAGAAACAGCTGAAGCGTTGTCAAAAGTCGAATTTGATTGGTTTTGGATAGACATGGAACATGGAGTTCTCAGTTTAGGAATGAGGATTAAATAAGATCCAGAAATCGGACATACAATAATAAACTGAATCTGTCCATTGAATTTTTCGATTTTATGACTCCGTATTCA
>JAQYWP010000186.1 GCA_029379285.1 Rhizonema sp. PD38 | reverse complement strand
AAGGACTGGTCTCAAAGCCTTGCATATAGCGGCTTGCAAGTTTTCGGACTGGTCTTTTGACTACTTGTCCACGAGTATCAACAGTCACCGTTTGAAACTCGAAGGACTGCAACTCTTCGGCAGGCTCATCCTCTAAGATAATTGTTATGACACCAAACTCAAAAAATTGCAATGAAACTTCCATCGTCGAGGCAAGTTGTGTCCCCTCATCTTGGATAGGTTCACCATCAAGAGTTTTCTGTGCCCATTCCAACAACAACGGCTGAAAATTTTTCTCGGATAACAGATCTGCATAACTTTCTACTAATGCTGCCCACCGAATGCGCTGTTTAGAATCTGTGGAAGCTGTCAACTTTTGCAATTCTCGCTTAATCGCTGAGATCGCCTCTTCTGCATCTTTACTCAAATATGCCAATGCTGTCCACTGTGGGAATTCACCAAAGACCAACGCACGATCACCCTCCCTCTGCCAGCGATTCTCAATATACTGGGACATAAAATTTGCCAGTTCCTTGAGTCGCTTTTCCCCAAATTCATTACATAAACGACGAAGCAGGTGATCGCGAGTTTTTCCTTCTATCTCATAAAGATCATAACCTACGGGTTCGCATAATCCTGATAGCAACACATCTGGCACTGTATACCAAGGACATTGCGACACAAAATTTTCACGCAAACAGTACAGCAAATCAGAGGTGAGAGTCAGAGGAAAAGCAGCATGGAAAGCTAAATCAAGCGCTTCCTTTCTATAGCGTCTCTCAAAAACCCGAATACGGCGAGTTGTCAAATCTTTTCCGTGTACATTTGCCATACGCTAATCATACTCTCTTGTTGATTTTCTCGTGTTGCAGATAGCAAACTCGTAGGTTCATAAGTCAACATATTGCCGTTTATGACTGCATCAATTGTCCAGGCGGAGGTTTGCTTCCATCGGTCTTGCGGAAGCGGATTGAGCCAGATTAACTGTCGAATACAAGGCGATAAATCTGTAAAAAACTGGGACATCCCTTTAATTCGCTCTTGAGAGTATGTTGTTGTTGCGGCTCCGCCATCACTTAAAATTAAGACAATTGTGCGATTACGATGTAGTCTTGGCAAGAGGTTGGTGAGGGATTCGGCTTTAGTAGGGCGATGCCAATCATAAAGATATTTGTCAGGATAACTAGTAAAACGATAGATCCAAGCAGGTGTAATCCGAGCTTCTTCAATTGCTTGAATAAAGGGCTGAAGGGCAGGGAAAAATGGTATCATTGCCGGACTGTCATCAATTAGCAGTAAGAGTTCTGCTTGTCGAATCCGTACTGGACGCATGACGACATCAGTAAAAATGCCTTCCCGTTCAATTTTATCAAGGGTTGCCTCAATGTCTAATTCATAGTTCCAGTCTACCCGCACTGCTCGTCGCAGCAAACGCCAAGTTGTTTGGACATCGTGCAATTGAATAGGAAAATCAGTCGGAGTGAGGTGAAAATCATTCTTAGCCTGCTCTAAACTTGGGAAAGGTAATGAAGTTTGAATAGCTACTGGAACTTGCACTTCACCCATTGTCGGAGTAGATGGCACTCCCCGTTTCCTGGGTGGAACTTGGGGCAGATTTTGTGAAGGTGAAGAAATATTTTCTACTGGTGTTTGCTCAGGTTTTACAGGCATCTTGGCATGATGCTGCTGAATGTATTTATCAAAAGTGCGGTCAAAAATCTTAGCATCATCATTGTCATAGGACTTGACCCACAATAACCGACAAACTCGCCTTAAATCTTGCCATCCGCCTAAACCATAGCCTTTAGTGACTGCTTGCCGTAACAAATCATACTGTTCCAGTGTTAGAGCCATCCCTGCATCTCGCAACTTCTGAAACAAATCTAACAATAAGGAATCGAGTAAGATGGACTGAGGAATACTCATAAATCTCAAGTTGAACGCTACTGCTTCTGATACATATCCTGAGCTTGCTTCGTCTTCAAAAGCGTTCCAAGTAATGGTAATTTCTGAGATAAATTCTTTAAATCTTGCAATGCGTTATCAACATCCTCTCGATATAGAAGAGCCGTAAGAAATTCTATAAATTCACTGGTACCTGGTGGTCTGATTCCCGGTATATTCTCCAACTGTTTGCGAATTTCATAGAAACGAGTTATGGCTTCCTCGACAAGTTCTTCTTTCTCTTTTTCAAATTTGCCAAATCGGTTCTTAATAATTTCCTTTAATTGTTCTTCTTTAGGGAATTTGACAAAGAAGTACAAACATCGACGGAGAAATGGTTCTGGTAAAGGCTTTTCACGATTACTAGTAATAAAAATAATTGGCTTTTTTTCAGGAGTAAGAAATGACTCTCTAGTTTCAGGGACTTCAAAACGTAATTCTTCTAGCTCAAGCAGTAAATCGTTAGCAAAATCACTATCAGCTTTGTCAATTTCATCAATCAACAGGATAGGGCGAAGAGAATGTTTTTGCAATGCTTTACCTAAAGCTCCAAATTCTCGATAATTTTTTTTGTTCCACAATCGCCTCTTTAATTGCTCAGTTTCTGTATATCCTATAAATTCTTTCAATTGTTGTGTGTTACTTCCCACTAATTGAGCATCCCGCAATCGAGCAACAGCATCATAGGTATAAAGTCCATCTCGGGCACGGGTTGTAGACTTAATATTCCAGATATAATAGTCCCACAATTGTTGCTGTGTTTGTTCGTTGTTTTGCAAGTACTTATGTGTAAACTCATTGGCAACGGCTCCTGCCAAACGAGTTTTACCACAACCCGGTTCACCTTCCAATAGTAATGGTCGTTCGAGTGCGATCGCTAAATTCACCGCCTCTTTTAAATCATCACTGGGTAAATAGGGGAAATATACTCGCTGGTTCAAGTCTTACTCCCCTTCTTTGGGAGGTTGCAACTCTCCTGTATATTGCAAATCCTGGTTTTGGGCTTGTTTTTTGCTCATCCTGCTAACTTCCAATAGGGTTCGATTGCAGCAATACCATCTGAAATTTTAAACAACGTTTGACAAATTTCTTCTAGCATTTGAGAAGGCTCTTCATCCCAGGTGTTAATATCATTGCGAACAATAGCTTGGGTATTAACACCTAGGCGATTGAGAGGGTCATATACTTTTTCTTGCTCTAACCAAGTTTTTGCATCACTTTGCAAAATTTTCTCTAAAGGAGCGAGTGAAATAGAAAACTCAAATGGATGCAATTGATCTACTGTAGTGCTATTTCCCTGTGCGATTAGTAGAATGAGTTTAGAGCGAAAGTGACAGTCTCTAGACCGAACTTCTTTTACTAAACTCAACCAGAAATTATGAATTTGAGTTATTTTTGACTCTTCTATAACACGAAGACCATACATGGCAATAATCACAGATTTCCGCTGACACAACTCAGCTAAAGCGTGAATCACAGATTCACAACTTCGATTATCAACACACTCTTTTTGAAATGCTGACCAAAACTCTACAGAATTACTCCGTATAGCGTAGCTGTCAGTTTTAATTAGGAATATCTTCGCCTTGGTGAAGTCAGGTACACATCCTGCCAATCGCCGAATCAACCAATGCTGAATTATTTCTTCCTCTGCCTGAATGAGAAATGCTCCCTCTGCTTGGCGGTTTATCACGTCTTGAAAGTTTCGCTCCTGATCACGGTAATTTAGTGACAATAAAAGTTCTGCGATTTTCTGAGGCTGAGAAATTTCTCTAGCTGCGTTCGTTTCATTTGCAATTGGCACGTCCTCCACGTTGCTAATATCATTCTGCAAGTAGAGTACTGGAATGCACCAAGTATAGTCGCTGGATTTGATTGCATCGCGTGCTTGTTGCATAGCTTGATCTATGTTCTTGTGCATCAATAGGTGATTATAGAATTCACATACAAAAGTTTTACCATTCTCTGTTTGAGGGAAATTGTATTGCATTGCCACAACAGCCGGAACACCTGCTGCTATAAGATTTTGCGCCACTCCCAGGAATGGGTTGACGATTTGGTTAGCTGCTCCAACTCGGTTGATTTGGGCAGTTTGGCAGGAATGGAAAAAGGCTAGCTGAACATCACCCTTCGATAAAAGAGTGCCGAGATCACCACTCTCTACTTTTTCCTGTTTACCGTCAGAGTTTCTGAGGATAATTTTACCGCTGCTGTCTTCATAAATCCCATGACCGATGAAGTAAAACAAGTCATACTTGTTATCGTTAAGTTTTTTTCTCAACTGAGAATAGCTAACACCACTCATACAGTCATAAACAATGTTGAATTGATTAAACAATGACTTTAGCGGCTCTATATATTCATTTTCATTAAAATGCAAATTTCCATTAGGCGCTGCTGAGGTAATCAGCACTTTCAAATCAGAAACTAGTTTAACCTTGTTTTTCGTGGCATTATTTATATATCGGACAATGGAAACACCTCGACGCGCCAAATACTCAGCAGTATTCTCTCGGAAGAAGAGTTCCCACGGAATACTAACTAACTCAGGGGTTCTGATATCTAATCGGAGATGAAGTAGCTCATCAGGTGTTTTTTCTGCGATCCATGTTTCGAATACACCTTTTAACTCCCCTTGAAAGATCAGCTTATAGAGGGCTATACCAACAGTTCTTAACTGCTCAGATTTTGCACTAAGCTCATTAATGCGATCAAAGTAAAACCGAAAATCCTTGTCTTCGCCAATTTTATTCGCGAGATTGAAATCGAACTTTACAGGAGGTGGACTGGCTTTATTCTCATGTTCTAGTTCTGCTTGGTAACAATGCTCAACACCATTCGCTTTATTTAGAATGAGCCGTACGTTGATAAATCTAGGCATGTTTACTTTTTATGATTTCTCTACAATTCCAAAACAACCTCATCTGGATCGATTTCTTCAAGCTCCTCTTCTGAAGGTGCAAGGTGTGGTGTGTAGCGATCAAGACGTTCAGTTTCTCCCTCATTGATGAGATCGTCTATAGCACGTAGTACAGCATCGTCTTTCTAAATTGAACCATGTTCAGCCTGTGTCTTATAGGTTTCTATCTCACGAAGATATGCAGAATCAAACGAAACAGTACCGTCACCTACCTTCGCTCCCAAAAACTTATACCGCCAACCATTACCGTTTTGCTCGCGCTCGACGCGGGTGATCGTCTTTAATGAGCTGTTAGCAATAAGGAACATTTTCTCAGGTAGATGTGCCTGAATTTTTTGGTGAAACATTTGAGCAGCCAGCAGGTGTTGTGCATTGATTGACTCCTCACTCCAATAGCCCGCGTCGTATATGTCAGGCTGTCCAAAGATTTCTGGATTAGGGCACAATTCATAAAGCCCTGGAAAGGATTGAACAATCTTTCGTACTATTGCGCCTCCATAACGGAAGCCAGCAATTTTTACAACAGGAAAATCACCTTTCATTGCTATCAGAGGCAAGTAAGAGCCTTTATTGGGAGTGCCTAGCATAATTAGCTTTTCAAGTCTTTCTTCCGCTTGCGCTTTGAAGATGTCGAGATATCGCCGCACTACTAGTCCACCCATGCTATGGGCGACGAAAACAAACTGCTTGTTCGGCTGATCTGCTGCTTTTTCCTCTACAAACACTTTTAGCTGATTTGCACTCTGGTCAATAGATTTGCGCCAATCATAGGCAAAGCTATGAACAGTGTACCCTTTTTTCTCAAGCCATACCTGGGTTTTGAAGTAGGCATGTTTATAAACACCAATCGATGCTAGAGAAGCGGAGGGCATTGGATCTTTACCAGTGGAATCCAATTCTAGGAGATGAAAACAGCCTTCAATAATTAACCCCCGCAGATTTACCCAAACTTTCTTTCGACTACTATCTGCTAACTCTGAACCCATAATCCCTGGTAGGAGGATTATCTCTGTCTCCCTTGCACCAAAGTGAGGGGGTGTATCAAGCAGTTCTCTCAGCGATTCGTATTCCTCTTCGCCAAAGTAAGCTATCATTTGCGGACGATATATCTCATCCTGAAGGTACTGTTTTAATTCAGCTTTTCTTAGCACATTAATTTCGCTTATTGCATTAATGCGGAAAGAATCTTCATTTTTTAGTATCATGGCTACTGCATTGAAATAAGATGCTATCAGGACTGAAATTGACGCATAAACAGAATTTTATCAGTTAATCTTTATTTAGTGTGCTTCAAAGTAAGCAGTACGCCGAACAGACGAGCGGTTATGCGGGTACCATAAAAGACAGCAACGTGCAATGACTGCATGTCTAAGAGTACGTTCGGCTTCATTATTGCCTATCCTACTTTACATTACCTTCTTTATTGCCAGAAATTAGCCGTTTTTTCGGAATCATCATCACAATGTACTATAATGCTCACCCACCACCACACTTTTATGTACGATATAACCAACAAAAAGCCATAATCAGTATTGAAACGTTGGAAAGGAAAGGAAGGTTTACTTAGCTCTAGAGCTTTTAAACTAGTATCAGAATGGGCAATACTACATCAAACTGAATTGATGGAGAATTGGGAACTAGCTAGAGACAATCAAACCTTAAACAAAGTCTTACCATTGGAGTAGTAATATATGTTAAAAGATATTTTCGCAGCAGAACCAAGAGAAAATTACCAACTATATATCCGCTTTGAAGATGGTGTTGAGGGAGTAGTTGATGTCAGCAACCTAATCGAATTCACAGGTGTTTTTGAGCCGTTGCAAGATAAAAATTACTTTGATATGGTTGAAGTAAACCATGAAGTAGGCACAATCCAATGGCGATCTGGAGCCGATCTTGATCCTGATGTTCTCTATGCACTAATCAGCAATCAGCCTATTCCTCACTATCATTTAAGTCGTAGTGCCTAAAAGGCAAGTGATCGCGAGCGTCTTTTTGGGCAAACTTTTTTGGGATATATGTCTTAGCAATACGTTGAATCGTTCGGTGGCGAAGCTTTCTCCAACTGATTTAGACATAACCCCTCTCCTGTCTGTTTTCGGTGAAATGCTCGCGAAAGACTGGGTGTAGAATAGCCGAAAAGCGGGGAGGGGAAGTAAACCACAGTTTTCCAGGCGTGGGGTTTTCTTTAACTCAACTGTGCAACAAGTTGATTCTCTAACAATGTTTCGTGAGTCAATAAGTCTTCAACAGTGATTTGCAAAAAGCGTTGTTCGTCCACTTGAAAGAAGATTTTGATGCGATCGCTCCCAGGAAATCCCAACGGTTGGAGTTGAGCAATTGTTCTGGCACCATCTTTGTCGTTGAGAGGTTTGACGCTTGCTTGATTGCTATCGAGACGGCGAGTAATCAAGCGATCGCCATCAAAATAGACTTCTGTGCTACCCGTGTCTGCTCCCAATTCTCCCATAATTAATTCGATGCTAGGCTGGCTTTCCACAGAAGCACCCAAGACTAATTCCACTGCTTGACTCATTGGGTAAGCTTGCCCTGCTTTAACAATTGGATGCCAGTTATGGCTTTTGGCTCGACGATCCCAGTAACGGATACCATAGCTGTGGTAGAGAAAATCTTTGAGTTGTACACCTTGAGCCAGTTGTAAAGCACCTTGAGCAATGGCTTCAAAAGGGCGATCGCAACGAATTTTTTCTGGTTCAAAATACTGTCTTACCCATGTTTGCACTGCTGGCAATTGCACAGTGCCACCAACTAATAAAACTGCATTAATATCTGAAACTTCGATTCCCTGACGACGTGCTTGCTGCAACAGAGTCGTCATCGATTCATCAAGGAGATCGAAAAACCTATGTTCTCGAAGGATTGTTTCCAAAGTATCACGACTTATTTCTAGTTCGTAACTTTCAAACGTCTCATCGTTGAAATAAACTTCACTTGCTTGCGTTTGAGTGGATAACTGAATTTTCAAGCGTTCTGCTAAGCGTGTTGTCAGGGGACTCACCACCAACCCTTGCGTTGTGGCAAAGTAATCAACCAACCAATTATCAATATCTGTACCACCTAAATTTTGCCCAGCTTTTGCCAGCACGCGGGCGGTTTTTGCTTTTTGCTTAGAGTTTTCGGCTAAAGACTGACTCCCCCACTTAAGTATAAAACCTAAGGGTTTTTGGCTTGCCTGCACAGATTTATCCAATTGCACTAGGGATAAATCTAACGTTCCGCCGCCGAAGTCAATGACTAGCAGTATTTCTTGTGAAGTCATCCCATAACCTAAAGCTGCGGCTGTAGGTTCATCTAGCATTCGCACCTGCTCTATAGGAAGGCTTTGGCAAACTGTTCCCAACCAGTGACGGTAAACTTCAAAACTATCTACAGGTACGGTTAAAATTAGAGATTCTATCCCTCCCTGAGTAGGTGCCAATTGTTCGAGTATTTGGGTGAGAAACCATTGCCCGACTTGTTCAAAAGTTACTGTCTGCCCATCTAATTCGGGTAAGAAACCTTGAATGTTTGCACCAATCCCACGTTTGAAACTGCGGAAAAATCGCGGATCGTTTTTCAGATCCAAACCGCGATCGCGCACTTGTTGCCCTAATATAACTTGTCCTCGCGCAGCATCCTCAACATAAACTAAGCTGGGAATCAATGGCGGATTCAAACTTTGTTGAATGGATAAACTTGGTATATTTATAGTCTCCGGCTGTTGTGTTACCGGGTTCCAGCGAGCAATGACTGTATTACTTGTACCAAAATCTATTGCTATTGCCATCTTTTATTATAGTAGTTTTCACATAATTTAAATATACCACCACTGTTATACGGGCAGATTTGACATAATATCGCATGTATTTAGATGTTATTTAGATTCAAGCGATGGACTTTCTACTTTGTCAGAATTTATATATTATTAATCTTTGACATTAGACAATAACATTAATATTGGTTTTTGTCAAGATGTGCAAAACCTTTTTTAGATGCGTTTGCCCTGCTAAGTTCCCCAAATTGAATAAAGTGTGTTATTTAGGTTTTAAGACAACAAAGGAGGATTTGTTACATGTAGGAAGTGAAGCTGCAAGCCCGTACTTATGACCCTTTGAAGTTTTCCCTAGAGATTCTGTTCAAACAGATTAGATATCAAATCACACATCTGACAGCACAGAAAAAAGGTTTACAGGAAGGGAGATTAGCCGAACAGAAAAAAGAAAAAGAAATTGTCAGTTTCAAGCAAATTTATGAGTTTGCAGTGACGGTGTTAAATGGCTTGGATAAACTGAAAGCACCGGACTGGAAAAAAGTGAGCATTGCACTGGCGATCGCCACGGGTAGGCGTATGGCGGAGATTCATCTCACCTCATGCCAGTGTGAAGAGCGGCGCATAGCTCAGCAGGGAAAGAAAGGGCTGCCTGTGCAATCTTAAAACTCAGATTTTTGAGACAGTTTTCGCCGCTCGCAACATCAATGCTTTACAAGTCTCACAAATCAGTATCAAATATGCAGGACGAAAATAGAACGAAAGCGCATCCTGAGCGAACTGCTGCCTCACAATTCAAGAGATGTGTCAGTATCTTGGCTTCTAAGGATTGCCATGATTTCAACCACATCGTTTTCAATGCGGTAATAGATGCTATGCACTCCACATACGCTGCGGCGATAGCCTTTACGGATAATATCAACAGGAGGGTATAAATAGGGCTGTGCAGCTATCTGCTCGAAGCGGTCAAACAAGTCATTATAATACTGGTCTGCGGCTGCTTCGCCCCATGTCTAAAAGCCATAAAAATAAATTTGTCGCAAATCTTCCTTCGCTGCTCGCGTCAATCTATAACTACCCATCAGGATGCAGCGCTTTCTTGAATTCTGCCAGAATTTCCTGACGATTAGGAGTGACAAAGCCGCTTTGCTCCGCCTGAATCAGCCTAAGGCGGATTTCTTCAGCTTTTTCTTGTTCGGCACGAGCCTTACGTATCAAGTCGTTCACCACATCACTTTTGCTAGCGTACTCCTGATTCTCCACCTGTGCTTTCAACCAAGCGTCATTTGGGGGGGTAAGTGAAATGCTTTGACGGGTCATGATATCTTTACCTTTAGGCTTATGATGCAATAATACACCATAATTGCACCACAGGAAGAATTGAAACTTCCAATGTATCAAACCAACTCGCACTTTACTCAGATTGACTGCCAATCTTTACTAACCAATTAGAACGCAAATAAGCGATCGCCTCTTCCTTCTGCTTGGCTTCGACTTCTATCCAAGGTGCTTCCCGATACACGCTTGGCATATCGGTAATCAGATTGCTGTGTTTTCTGTCTTGGAAAGCTTCTTCACCGTTAGATATGTGAACTAACTGCCAATCGGGGTTAGCCCAAGTTTCTCTTGCGGCATAAAACATTTCTGCCACGCTCTTATCGTCGTAACTATCTAACTTTTCACGGCAAACATGGTGATGGGCATCAAATACTAGTGGTATACTCGTCTGTTGGCAGACAGATAGAATTTCACTTGCACTGTAGGCGTGTTCGTCATTTTCTAAAGTTAAACGGCTTTTGATGAATTCTGGTAATTCTGAGATCACCTGTACCAGTTGCTTTGTGCGTTGAGATTTACCACCATGAATGTTCATCAGCGACCAAGAGGAACGTGGTAAACTCAGTAAATCTAATGTCCGGGCATGCCGTTCTAGAATTTTGATGCTTGTGGCGACGATTGCTGGTGAATCAGAACTTAGCACAACAAATTGATCAGGATGCAGTACCATTCTGATGCCTAATTTTGCTGCTCTTTGCCCTATTTTAGCCAAATCTGCGCTCATTTCCTCTAATAAACTTGCGCCAATCTCGTCCTCTAAGTCGCATAAAGGAAATAAACCACAAGGCATACGATAAAGCCTTAAATCTTGCTCCTGACAAAAAGATAATGCTTTATCCAAACGCTGCAAGTTATCCCGATACAGTTCTTCAAGAGTGGATTTTTGTTGCTCTTCAGGAAGTTTTAAGTACCGCGTGCGCGTGATTGTCCGGTAGCGCACCTGTTTGGAGGAGGTTATGCAAACTAAACCCAGAAAAGGTGCAGCTTGTTGCAGCTTCTTTGCATTGGGTAGTTTGTTGATTTCAATTCCTGATAAGGATAATGACGCTTGTAATGCTGACATATTAGTCAATTGATTTGGTCTTGCCATTATTTTGATTGATTTCCACGGTTCTTAGTCATGTCGTATATAGATATCTATCTACAGAGTGATTTTGATG
>JAQYWP010000185.1 GCA_029379285.1 Rhizonema sp. PD38 | reverse complement strand
GGCTAATATTCACGTTCTGAACTGGCTGCACTTTCCCACTCGCAGGAATTCGGAGGGTGACATTTTTTGTCTCCACGGGAACCGTCAGTGCAATGATATCTTTTTTACTTGAGACCCGATTTACGAGTGTGTAAGTTGTAGTCGTGCCCACAACCAAAACACCAGCTGTCATCAGTCCAATCAGCCACCGAAATGGATGCTTAACTTTGCCAATCACGGGAATTTCTAAATACGTAGCTTTGGTCTATGAGGGTAAAGTGTTAGCTGTCTAATACTTGGTTTATTTACGCCGTCATGTACTAGCGCTACATTGTTACGTAAAATAAGGAATTATAGCCGTAAGAATCAACTCTAACAAGCCTTTCAGGAATTAGGTCGGGTAGTTAGAACAGTTTTTCTGCTGCAATCGTCATTCGTTTTATTGTGACCATTCTGTTGGCTCCCTGTCCCAACGGTACCGATGCAGTTCCGCCTTGAGTTCCACAGGCAGCCTTGTGCCGTCGCTGACGGCGATGTTAGCACGTACATGTTCAATACGGCGCATACCTGGGATAACCGTACTTACAGTTGGGTTATCCAGAATGAAGTGCAGTGCAAGCTCTGGCAGGCGAGAGCCTTGTGGCACAATCTTCTTCAATTCTTCAGCGCGATCAACACTTTCATTCAAGTTTTCCGGTACGAAATACGAATTGCGCCAATCTCCTTCTGGCCATTTAGTGTCCTTAGTTAAAGTGCCAGTAAGTGTCCCTTCGTCAAACGGCACGCGCGCGATTACACCGATATCCATTTCTTGGCATACCCGGAACAACTCGTCCTCTGGTGCTTGATCAAAAATATTATAGATGACCTGTATTACATCGATCAAGCCAGTACGGAGCGCTTCGATCACGTTCCACGGCTCCCAGCGGTTGATGCTGATGCCAAGTGATTTGATCAGCCCTTGCGATTTCAGCTCATTGATCGCTTTTTGCCAAGATGAATCATTAGCCCAAGCATCTTCCCAAACGTGGAAGTGCATCAGATCGATAGAGGATATACCCAGATTGTGTAGGCTCTTTTCCGTATACTCGCGAATATGATCATTTGGAAATACGTCTTCTAGCCGTGATTCCCGTGTTGATGGCCATTTCCGATCCTTTGGTGGAATTTTTGTGGCAATGTAAAGTTTTTGGTCAGAATTGCGACGAATCAGCTCGCTGAGGAGTTTTTCACTGTGACCTCGACCATAAATCCAGGCTGTGTCGAAGAAGTTGCAGCCGAGGTTAACCGCCTCCTGTAGACTCTCTATGCCAGAGGTGTCGTCCGATCCGGTCCAACCACCTTCACCACCGCCGATGCCCCACATACCATAACCAATTTCACTGACTTTCCAGTCTAATCTACCCATTCTCCTATACAGCATTTTTACTCTCCTGATTTTGATTGATAAAGAGCGGGTAAGATTGGAGGGTCGTCCCTCCGCACTCCCCGCGCGAATCGTACGTGACTGTTTCCAATCGTCGGGTAAGGTTCGAGGGTCGCCCTTCTCTCCTCCCCTAAGAAAGCGGCATGAGGGTTTCCCACTCACCGCGCTCAAGCCTTACTTCAAGCGAGTTGACTTGGTTTTACCATGTACCTGCTTATGACACGCTTTGTGTAGGCTTAAAGATCCTAAATGGGTTCTATAGCTTGCCTCCGTAGGTCGGTGCTTTTATGCTAGAAACGAATCGCACAAATAGCTCTCCCGTTCTCGGAGTATTACGGTGGCTCCGTTAACCTGTATCTCTTAACACGTCGGGCAATCCCATATTCCCTAGATGCTAGATGTATATAGTACAACTTAGGTGCTTTCTGAGACTGACCAGAGTGATCGCTTGCTTCAGCAGGAGAACTGATCTACAACCCTATTGTTCAAAAAGCAGATGATACGAGGATCCTGGCGGATTGTATATACTTGCTCAAATCAACGGATGGTAAGCCTTCTGGAAATCTTTTCGGTCTACTGACACTGGCTGGAATTCCTTTCTAATCTTGCAGGGGCACTTGCTCTAAATAGTTTGGGCGCTGCTGTTCCATGTTTCTTACATTACCAGATTCTGGTTGCCATTATTGGCGATGGCTCTTCTGCCCTCTGAACGCTTAGGTTTTATTTAGGTAACCTCGTTGATGACCGAATACCACTTCATATCGCCTACCATTTACAATTTTCTTCTTGATTCAATCATGATTTTAGAAAGTTTGGTATGATGATACTTTGCATAAGTATCAAAAATACTTGCCTCAACTGAGTTCCAATGGCTCCCCCATTGGTGCAGCAAAGCCTGAGTTTTGGCATAAGAAAAGTAGAGTGTGTTGTTGGTAAATAGACTAGTTAATTTGGCACTACATTCTGGATCCTCTCCGGTTGGTTCCGGCAACAAAGTTAGTAACAGCATGAGGTCTTTATCTACCGATTCTTGAACGCACATCTTACGTAGAGATGCCCAAAACTCGCTGTAGGAAACTTTTCGCAGCTTGAATTGTGATTGACAAAAACTTTCTAGGAGATCGTCGAAGAGAATTCCTTGTGGCTGGAATACATGAAAGCAACCGTGGATCACCTCACAATTGTTGACCAAAGTGACGATGAAGCGACTAACATAATCGACTGGTGTATAATCTAGGCGAATTGGACTGGGAAAACGCAGACCAAGCTTGAGACAGCCTCGGATCAAAGTATCCGACAGTGCTTTAAAGTTGGGAATTCCAGTGCGCGAACTTGGCATCACCTCTCCTAGTCTATAGATAGTAAGGGGTATTCCATGTTTATGCGCTCGCCAGACTATCTTTTCCGCCACCCACTTAGATTGATTATAGCCACCGTTTGGAATAGCTGTATCAAAAGGTTCTGTTTCCTCCTTTATCTTATCAAATGCAGATTCGCTACTTGGCAACACGCTCAAGGTGGAGATGTAATGAACCTGTTTGCTCTTACCAGTAATAGCCAGCTTCAAAATCTCCACTGTACCAATTACATTGGTATTACGATGATGATAGTAATCATGCAAGAAGTTTACCATAGCACCATTGTGTATTATCGTGTCGATAGTATTGGCAAGTTGATCAAAGTATTCTGGTATTATAGATAACTCTGGTTTACTTAGATCACCAATAACTGGAATGATGCGCGGCGCAAAACTATCTTGCCACAGATTGTAGTGCCTCAGGTTATCACACAGGCGCTCGTAGGCAATTGCCTTGTCGCCATCCCGCACTAAACAGAAAACTTTTACGTCACTCGTAATCAACAAGTCGTAAAGCAAATGTGCACCGATAAAACCCGTACCGCCTGTGAGAAACACGTTTTTTATAAGATGCTGTTTGTTTGGCGAGGTCGCAATCCACAAAGAATTTAGTACCGTTTCAGAATTGCATACCACCTCGGCAGCTATGGTTGCAGCCTTCTGATTAATCCCAAGTTGGCTAGACTTACTATTCCTACCAGAGAGCAGTACTGCTTGGTCACGTATAGTTGGATGTATGAACACGTCCTGCACTGACAGCTTGACACGAAGCTGTTTTTCCATAGCTAAACTAAGATTTAGCGCTAGTAGCGAGTCACCACCACAGGTAAAGAAATCATCATTAATACCAATAAAGTCAAATTTGAGTACCTGCAACCAAACTGAACGAATCATGTACTCTTGAGGTGAAACGATTTCATCCTGGAGCGATGTACTGTTGCTACCTATCTTGCTTACCATGTCGGCTAACGCCTTGCGATCAATCTTACCGTTATGGTTAAGTGGCATTGCTTGTAGTAAAAAGAATTTCTTCGGTACTGAGTACTTTGGCAACAGTTGCTCAACGTGCCGACGCAAAGTGGCCGTATCTAGGTTGCCCTCCGCTACCACGAAAGCCACCAGCATCTTGTATTCAGTGTCGCCATGCACTAGGACTTTACTCTCGCGCACTTGTGGGTGATTACCCAGTACGGACTCGATTTCGGTCAATTCGATACGGATACCACTAATCTTTACTTGAAAGTCTTTGCGACCAACAAAGTGAAGCATACCATCGGGACGGTAGTAAGCAAGGTCACCAGTACGATACAATTTCTCTCCTGGGATTTCTTGAAAATGGTTGCTGACAAATGCTGCTGTAGTCTTCTCTGAGTCCTTTAGATAGCCTACCCCGAGGCAGTCACCACCAATATAGATCTCACCGACAGCTCCTGGCGGTGTCAGGTTCATGTACTCATCTAAAACTGCTACATAAGTATTGTCAATTGCTCGCCCAATTGGAATCGACTGACTATCAGCCTTGGTGACCTCGTGGAAGATCATGCCAATCGAAGCTTCAGTTGGTCCAAAGGTATTGGTAATGCCAATATGCGGTAGTATTTCCTTGAATCTCCGCACTGCCTTCGGGCTAATCTCTTCACCACCTATCAAGAGCTGCCGCAGTGATTGCAACTTCTGTGCTAAAGCAGGTTCGGCTCTTAGTAAATTAACCATGGCGTTGAAAATCGATGGCACGAAATCCGTCATAGTAATTTTATTGGCAGCAATAATCTCGATGGTCTGGGATAGATCCAAGAGTCGCTTGGGAGGTGGAATAACTACTTGACTACCGTTGGTCAGTGGCCAAAGCATTTGCCAAATCGAGGAATCGAACACATGCTTGCTGTTCTGTAGTACTACGTCGCGACCATTACTTTGATAACGACGGCTCATATATGTAAAGCGATTGAGTAAGCCAAGATGAATATTTAAGGTACATTTAGGTATTCCAGTAGAGCCGGAAGTGAAAAAGCCATAAATCAAATCCTCCATGCCGATTTGTACACCGTGGTTATTGTCGTTGCGCTCAGATAAGTCGGCTTGTGCAACAGCAAAAGTCGGCACGTTCAGCTGGTCAAACACTGAATCTGACTCCGAGTGAATCACCAATTTTGGACCTACGCTGTCAATCAGCAGGCAAATACGTTCCGCAGACCAACTCAGATCTATTGGTATAAAAACAGATCCAAGTTTCATTAGTCCGATAACCGCTATTGGTAATTCGAGACAATTATTCATCACCAATGGGATCAAATCACCCTTGCGAATACCTGCTTCCCGTAATTGAATGGCTAACTCGTTTGCCTTACTGTTTAGTGAACGATAGCTCAGTGTTGTATTCTCGAAGGTAACCCCAATTCGATTCGGTGTAGCTTCTGCTTGGTTTTCAAACAGTTGCAGAATGGTGCGATCTTTTGGATAGGCTACACTACGACCGTTCCAGTCAACTAGGAGGCGACGCCGTGCCTCTGGTGCGACAATATTGATTTCACCAACGACATTAGAAGAGGATGCCGTCAGGTTAGCAAAAATCTGACCCACGCAGCCCACCAGATGCTCCATTGCTTCCTTAGCAAAAACTTCAACATGGAAGTACAATTTCAGAGTGACTTGGGAATTGGTCACAACAAAGCGGAACAGTATTTGTGGGATATTGCTCTTATCTGGTTCAATGACATCCGTTGTCACAAACTCAAACCCAGCATCTGTTGCTCCCGATTGGTTTTCAGTTTCAGGTATCTTAGTAGTACCTATAGTCAAGACCGAGCGTGCTTGACCAAGCACAGTAGCAAAATCTTGCTCTTTCCCAAGATAGAGTTTCACCGATTGGGTATCAGTTGCCCGATCAGTTCCTGTCGTGGCAAGTTTCAAATGTATTTCCGCACGTTCAACATAGCGGGATAAAACGCAAGTGGTGACAGCCAAACAAATCGCCTCACCATCACTATCCTCACTTACTCCAAAAACTTCTGCAAATGCACTAATATCTTCACAAACAATGGCTTGCACATTACACCAGTTACAAGTAGTTACTTGAACAGTTGAATAATCGGAACTGACAACAATTCCAGGAGCAAAACTTGTTAATTTCATAATCAACTCCGAGTCTACATAATTTTTATTGGCTTTTCTGGCTGAAAAAAGGATTTTGGGTTTAATACTGAGTGACCAAGTACCATCAATTTTTATTGGTGCAATCAGTGAGTCAAGGAGCGCAAACGCTTTCTTATGGTGGATATTTTTCTTGATTCTTCTAATTTTTTACCTTTTTCTTGACTGTAATCTCTTTATCCTTCAAATTGAACTGTATAAACAGGGATAAAAACTGTTAAATGACCTATTCATAAGCTGTTTGCTAATTTGATATTTCGCTCAATCATAGGCATCGGGTAATTTATCTTCTACTAACCTTGAGGGAGCATACTGATAGGCAATAATAGTCAATAGCATAGTTAATTTGCCCAAGATAATAAAGATTAAATCAATGCCTCGACCAGGTCCAGTACTAATCAATTTCTCGAGATCTCTCTTCTGTCACTCTCCGAAAACCTTTGCCATTTCTGAATTCTAGAGCTTTTATACAGGAAGCGATGCCTGCGGCGGGCTTTTGCCAACGCGCGATTATTTTTTAATAGCAAATACAAGACTCATCCCAAGACGCTTAACTTGATACACTCGCTCCCTACATAGCATGACCAAATAAGACACTACATAAGACACTACATCCATGAATCTCACTGGCTTGTTTGTACCAAGCTGTGGTCTTTTGTCAAACCGCCATTCAGCGTTAGGTCCGTTCTGCTCTACGTAATGCAGAAATATCTGGACTTGGTGTTCACCGTTAAATGATTCTCTCCAGTGTTCTACTTCACAGCCTCTATATACCAAAGCGTCACCAGGATTAAGGTAAATTTTTGAGTCACCTTTAGGTCCGTTCACACAAATTGGCCACTTGGTGCTACCATCTGAACCTAATGTCAAGGTCACGCTGACTTCACAAGCAGATCTATCTTTATGTCTCTTTAAGAAATCGCCTTTCTTGTAGATTCGACCATATGTATACGTAGGATATAGTTTTAAACCTGTGACTAGTTCTATTTTGGGAAGTAACTCTTCAAGGAGCGTTTCCATGAGCAAATCATGATAAAGTTTTGGTGTTCTTAGAAAAGATGAACCGATCTCTATTTTAGTCTGACCAACACTTTTTTTCATAAGCGCGTACTTGTATGAAACTGTTAACAAAGGATCAGTCAAAAATGATTTTAAAACGATGTACTTGTCTGACTTGAAAATTTCTGAAACTTCTTGATTTTGTTGATTTTGAGTCATTTTCTTATCCTCCAATATTAATTTTTTATTTTAAGAGCATTTTTTTGCTTCATCCAATGAGATTTTTTATAATCCTCTCCAAGTCTAAGCAATTTCTTCGACAACTTTGAAAGAACCCAAAATTCGTGCGATTTCGTTGATCAAACTTTCTATCGTAGGTAACTTAAACAAGCTGCGTATAGATAATTCTGTCAGGAAGACTGACCTAACATGGTAAATTACTTGTATTATCGTTAATTAATAACCTCTTAATTCAAATAAATTATTGTGGATGCCCACTTTTTCAATAACCGAAACTCGTCTTCATTCAATCAAAAGCATCGGGCAATTCATCTTCTACTAACCTTAAGGGAGCATACTGATAGGCAATAATAGTTAATAACATAGTTAATGTGCCCGAGACAATAAAGATCAAACCAATGCCTCGACCAGGTCCAGTACCAATCAATTTTCCGATAGTTCCAGCTAGAGGTCCATTGGTTATCATTAGAGGTTCAAATATCTGATCGGCTAGGGGACCAGCAATCAGATAAGCTAGAGGAAAACAGGAACAACAGATAGCATTAGTAAAGGAGAAAACTTTTCCCTGCATGTTTATAGGAATTTTTTTTTGAAAAATCACTTGAGCTGAACCGCTGATAAAAGGGTAACAAAGAAAAAATAGAAAAGCAGCTACGTTAAATAGGATAATGGAAGGGGAGAAACCTGCAATTATTAGGGAAAATCCATTGAGCAACATAAAGCATAATAGGATCTTGATATAGTCTCGCCGTCCATTGCCCCAACTAGCCATTAGGATGCTGCCCATGACCATGCCCACACCACCAACGGATAGGATGGTGCCAAGTTGAAAAGGGGAAGCAAAAGAAAGTACTAGAGGATAGGCGAGTACTTGAAGAATTCCAATCATAAAATTGTTACTAGCAAAAAAAAATAATATAGCCATCAGTCCGGAACAAGCGGTTAGATAATGGAAACTATCAACGGCTTCTCTGAGCAGTGAAGGTTTATTGGTTTCCTGCCTTTCTGTGGCTCGGTGGTAAGGAAAACGGACTAGGAACAGAATAATTATGGAAAATACAAAACTGCTTAAGTCCAGGATAATAATTCCCGATAGTTGTATAACTTCCAGCAATATACCACCCAGCAGAGGAGAAAGGAGTTGTCCAATGGCTGGTGCAAACTCAGTCATACCAGCAGCTCGACCTAAATATTTTTTAGGAACAAGTAAGGTGATGGCAGCACTATAAGCAGGACCTTGAAAGGCACTGAAGCTGGAACTTACAGCAGTTGCTAAACAGATGTGCCAGATTTGTATTTGTCCGCTAATTAGTAATAAGGCTATGGTCAAGGTACTTAACGCTGTACCTGTATCGCTGATAATCATTACCCAACGACGGTTCCAACGATCTACTAATACACCCGCCAAGGGAGAAATTATTATTAGGGGGAAAGTATTGAAAAAAATTAGAAAGGATAGCTCAGTAACTGAACCATTCCGCTGATAAACCCAAACATCAATGGCAAAATTACTGAGTCTGGAACCTAAAGTGGAGAGTAGCTGACCTAGCCAGACGATAACAAAAATCGACATCCTTTCAATTCTAAGTGGTTTTACCATTTGATGTTTTTAATTGATATTTCTGTGCTTGGTCAAGAGATTTTTGGATTTGTTGAGCTAGAATTTGGACATGAGGTTGTTCAACCATGTTTTCATGATTACCTGGCACCAGATAAGTTTCGACCTGTTCTACTAGTTGATTCCAGAAAAATTCAATATCGATATAATTCTCAAGGTATTTATTCTTCTCACTAGCTTTGAATAGGACAACTGAACCTGAGTAATATTGAGGTTTGTAATTTTCTCTGGCTTGAGATTCAAGCTTATAAATCGTCAGACGATGGCGAGCTTGAGCTAAATCAAAATCCTTTGGAACTATATTTTTCTGCTTTGCCTGTTCCATCACATAAATAAGTCTGTCGTCTGGTGCTAATTGCCGTAGTTCATCTAAACAGAGATCCAAATCTTCTTCTAACAAGTCTACTAATAGAGCAGCATCGTCTTCTGCTTGTAGTTCTCGATTTGTGGAAAAAGGAGAAGGATCACTATCTAGTATACCTAAGAAAGCTATCTGTTCACCTTGATGCACAAGTTGCTGAGCCATCTCAAAAGCTATTAACCCCCCCAGAGACCAACCTGATAGAAAATAAGGACCATGAGGTTGAACATATTTTAACTCTTGGATGTAGTGATTAGCCATTTCTTCAAGACTAGTATGAAGTTCATTTTTAGGATTAACATTAACAGATTGTATGCCATATAATTGTTGTTCTGAGCTTAGATAATAAGATAAATGCTGATAGCAAAAAACAGTCCCTCCAGCAGGATGAATACAGAATAGAGGTGGTCGATTGCCGTCAGATTTAAAGGGAACCAGGGTAGACCAAGGTAAAGAATCTGTACTCGAACGAAGCAAAATTGCTAGCTGTTCTATAGTTGGACTTTGAAACAATGTTGCTAGTGGTAAATTTCTTTGAAATTGTTGTTTTATTTTTGACATCAAAACAATAGCAAGAAGGGAATGACCACCCAATTCAAAGAAGTTGTTTGTAACTCCAATAGGATTGACATTGAGAAGCTCTGACCAAATTTGAGCTAATTTTAGTTCCGTAATATTTCGGGATAGAATTAACGTTTCTTGCTGGCTGAAATGCCCAGAAGGTTTAGGGAGAGCGAGTCTGTCTATTTTGCCGTTAGAAGTTAATGGGAGGGTGTCGAGAATAACGAAGGTAGAGGGCACCATGTAGGTGGGGAGCTGCTGTTGGAGAAATTCTCGCAGTTGATGAGTACTAAGGGTTTCCGACTCACTTACTACATAAGCAACTAGGCTTTTATTTCCAGGAATATCTTCCGTTGCAACGACAACAGTTTGTTGAATTTGAGAGTAGGTGCTGAGGATTGTTTCAATTTCTCCCAGTTCGACACGGAAGCCGCGAATCTTGACTTGATTATCGATGCGACCGAGAAATTCGATGTTACCATTACTCAAGTAGCTAGCTAAGTCTCCAGTTTTATAAAGGCGCTCTGATTTTGAATTAACCAAGGGATTTGAGATGAATTTTTCTGCTGTTAACTCAGGATGATTGAGGTAACCCCTAGCTAAACCATCTCCTCCAATGTATAGTTCTCCGGGTACTCCGATGGGGACTGGGTTAAGGTGTTGGTCTAGAATGTAAATTTGGGTGTTGGCTATTGGTCGACCTATGGAAGAAAGTGCATCTTCTTTCTTTGCTTCTACTTGGTAAAGTGTAGACCAGATAGTTGCTTCTGTTGGACCATAAAGATTCCACAATTCACTACCAGTTTTTAAAATTTGATTAGCGAGTTGAGCAGATAATGCTTCACCACCACACAATATTTTCAGGTGATAGTTAGAAGACCACCCACTAGCTAGCAGCATTTGCCAAGTAGCTGGAGTGGCTTGCATAACGGTTGTCTTCGACTTGAACAACTCAGACATCAACCAATCCGCATTAGTAGCAATTTCACGGGAGGCTACAGTAACTTTTGCTCCTACTACTAATGGTAGATAAAGTTCAAGGGCTGCAATATCAAAGGAAACAGTGGTGACTGCATTGAAAGTATCTTTTTGAGTTAATCCGGGAAGATGACTCATCGAATGTAGGAAATTGACCACATTATAGTGGCAGATTAAAACTCCCTTAGGTTGACCCGTAGAGCCAGAAGTATAGATGACATAAGCCAAATTTGCTGCACTTACACCAGTCACTAAATTCTTCTGAGAGTGTGGTTCAATTACCTCCCAGTCTGTGTCCAAACACACCACCTGTGCAGCATGAGACGGCAGAGATGATAACAAGTTTTCTTGAGTCAACAAGACATCCACACCGGAATTTACTAACATATAACTGAGGCGTTCTGATGGATAATTAGGGTCAAGGGGTACATAAGCACCACCAGCTTTAAGTATCGCCAAA
>JAQYWP010000184.1 GCA_029379285.1 Rhizonema sp. PD38 | reverse complement strand
ACTCTGAAGACGCCCTTTATGCCCTTGATAGTTCTCAGGTTGTTGAAGTTATCCCAAGGGTAATTCTAAGAAAGGTACATCGCGTTCCTGAGTATATAGCAGGATTATTCAACTATCGCGGTGCGATCGTCCCCGTGTTAGATTTATGTCACTTGATACAAGGTAAGCCGAGTAGATCGTACTTAAGTACCCGGATTATCATGGTTAATTACGTAGACAAAGACAACAATAAGCGCTACCTCGGGTTGATGGCAGAACGAGTTACAGAAACTTTAAATAAACCAGATGCCGAATTGATGGATGCGGAATCTCAAATAAATGAAGCTCCTTATTTAGGAGAAATGATTATGGATGAGAAGGGAATGATTCAACGTATCCGATTAGAGTATTTACTATCCGATGTACAACATAAGTATCTATTAGCAGCAGGAGAATACTAATGCCAATGATACAGCCAAAAATTGAGAGACTGCTGAAAGACAAAATTGGTTTAGCGGCAAGCACTATTGGCTCTAATACGATTGCCAGATCTGTAGAAAAGCGGAGGTTAGCCTGTGGTTTACCCGATTTACAAACTTATTTGCAGCGAGTGCAAACATCAACACAGGAACTAGAAGAACTGATTGAACTTGTGGTGGTTCCGGAAACCTGGTTTTTTCGCGATCGCAAACCGTTTACTTTTTTGGAACATTATATTAAATCAGAGTGGCTGCCTTCGCGATCTGCTGGCATCCTGCGCCTGTTAAGTGTCCCCTGTTCTACTGGGGAAGAGCCTTACTCAATCGCTATGCTCCTACTCAATGCAGGTTTAACCCCAGATAAATTTCGGATCGATGCTGTTGATATTAGCAAAAAAGCACTACTTAAAAGCTCAAATGCTGTCTATAGTAAGAATTCGTTTCGAGGTGAAAAACTGCCAAATCAGGAACGCTACTTTCAGCAAACGGCAGAAGGTTACGAGTTATCTCAACTGGTGCGTAATACTGTTAATTTCATGCATGGAAATCTTTTAGAGCCCTCTTTCCTAAATAATAAAAAGTACGATATTATATTTTGCCGTAATTTGTTAATTTACTTTGATTCCTTCACCTCTTCTCAGGCTATAGATGTTTTAGATCGCTTATTATCTCCTCAAGGCTTGTTATTTGTAGGATCTGCTGAAACTGGCACGATTCCAACAAACCGATTTGTCTCAGTTCGCTATCCATTTAGTTTTGCCTATCAAAAGGTAGCAGTGCCTACAGTGAAGGTACAACAGTTGCCACCAACTAAGAGGAAAGAAATCTCTCAGCCAATCAATAACTCATCTGTGACAAAATCCTCCGCCGCAATCTCCAATCTTCAAACAGCCAAAGAATTGGCAGATAGAGGACAGTTGGATGAAGCCGCCCAATTATGTAAAACCTATTTAGATCATCACCCTACTAGCGAGAAGGCTTACTTCTTATGGGGCAAAGTGTATCAGGCTAAAGGAGAAAACGCTCAGGCAGAGCAATGCTTCCAGAAAGCGATTTACCTCGAACCAAATTATAGAGAAGCATTAATTCACCTCACCCAACTAAAAGAACAGCGTGGCGATCGCGCTGGTGCAGCAGTTCTTCACCAACGAATTCAAAGGCTACAGAATCTAGACAACATAAAATCTTAGTTAATTTTTACTACATATAGGGAGTATCTTTGCAAAATGTTAAATAAAATTGCTAACCGCTTTTTACTCGGATATTCTGTTCCCTTAATTTTCTTAATTATCCAGGGTTTAGTGACTGGCTCAACGATTCAGAAAGTCATTGATTTAGACAATCAAGTTTTTAAACTCCAAGCAGCTAATAAAGAATTGGAGCAAGTGAGTTATGAGATTTCTAAGTTTTTACGGACTGCGCGAGGTTATGCACTTTTTCCTAAAGATCAAACATATAAAAATTCCTTTAATACTGCTTACGAATCTTTTAATAAAAATGCTCAAGAGCTAAGAGCGGCTGTGGTTGTCCCTAACCAAGAACAACTGACAAATTCTCTGTTGGGATACGCAAATACTCTAATTGGAGAAGGTAATCGGCTGCATAACAGCTTTCAAGAAGTTTTCCGGCAAATTGATGCTAACCAGCTAGCACTAGCAACTCAACAACTAAATGACAATAAAGCAGAGACTATTGACATGGCGCAAAAGCAGTTTAACGATCTGGTAGAAGCTACGACTCTTCAGCGTAAGCAGGAACTAAACGAAGCACGTGCGTTTATGAACGTAGTAATTTGGATCACTAATGTGTTAGCGATCGTTACCACAATCATTGTTGGTTTGCTGATTGGTTTGCCTTTACGGCGACAGTTGCCGCGAGTGGTGGAATCAGCAACACAGATTGCAGAGGGTAATCTAACCCAGACGGTTGTCGTCACAAACGATCAAACCGAGCTTGGGCAATTACTGGCAGCTTTCCATAACATGACGAAAAGCTTGAATTCATTGATATCCCAGACACAAAAGTCCGGTATTCAAATTACCAGATCCGCCACCCAAATTGCCGCAGCAGGCAAGCAGTTAGAAGCCACCGTTACAGAGCAAGCCGCTTCCACCAACCAAGTCAGTGCCACCTCGCATGAAATCGCCGCCACTTCCGGGCAATTAGTGAAGACGATGGATAATATTGCCCAAAGAGCCTCTATGACGGCATTAGAAGCAAGTCACTCTCAAGCCGACTTGATGCAAATGGAAACGGCAATGCGTTCCTTAGCCGCAGCCACTACGAGTATTTCTTCGGCACTCGCTGTGATGAATGAAAAAGCTAATAATATTAACAGTGTCGTCACCACAATCACAAAAGTGGCAGATCAAACAAATTTACTCTCGCTCAATGCGGCAATTGAAGCTGAGAAGGCAGGTGAATATGGCGCAGGTTTTGCCGTCGTCGCCAGAGAAATCCGCAGACTGGCAGATCAAACTGCAGTTGCTACTTTAGAAATTGAGCAGATGGTGAAAGAGATGCAATCCTCTGTTTCTACTGGCGTGATGGAAATGGATCGCTTCAACCAACAAGTCAGCAGCAATGTCAATCAAGTCGGCAAAATTAGTGGGCAAATTGCCACAGTGATCGAGCAAGTACAAAGTTTGACACCACGTTTTGAAGAAGTCAGCCAGAGTATGTCTCAGCAATTCGAGGGGGCACAACAAATTAGTACTGCGATCGCCCAATTAAGTGAAGCTTCACAGCAAACAGTACAATCCCTGCAGGAAACGAATCGCGCCGTTGAGCAACTTGATGATGCCGCTCAGGGATTACAAGGAGTTGTTTGTCAATTCAAAGTAGCAAGCTAGACCAAGATAAATCTTGTAGCTTTTAATGATTATTATACTCATACTATAATAAGGATACCATTATGCAAACTGTTATCAGTTATGGGCAGGCTGTGAATGATTGCTGGAACCAGATCGGGGTAGAAGGCAATCGCACCTGTCCAGAGTTAAAAACTGTCATTCACTGCCGCAACTGTCCTGTCTACTCTACAGTCGGGCGTAGTTTATTAGAACGGGAAACACCGCTCGATTATCTACATGAGTGGACTGATATACTGGCAAAAACTCCGGTTGACAACTTAGAATCACAAACCAATGGCGCGATTGTCCGATCAGCAGAAACAATTTCTGTCATGGTGTTTCGCTTGGGAGGTGAATGGTTGGCACTCCCGGTTCGACTTCTTCAAGAAGTAACCAACCCTTGTGTGATGCACACTCTCCCTCACCGCAGCAACGAACTCTTGCTTGGTTTGGTAAATATTCGCGGAGAAATTCTCATGTGCATTTCTCTTGGCAGTCTCCTCGATTTAGAAAACACAACAGCTTTATCCCATCATCCAAGTTCTTTGGTTTCCAAAAGGATGGTAGTGGTAGCAAACGAACAAGACAGGTGGGTATTTACTGTGGATGAAGTCTCTGGGGTTCACCGCTTCCAACTAAGTGAATTGCAAGCTACCCCTGTTGTGATTTCAAAAGCCACCGAAGCTTATACAAAAGGGATCATTTCCTGGCAAGGGCAGAAAGTGAATTACTTAGATTCAGACTTACTATTTTACACCCTAAACCGGAGGATTTTGTGATCGACAGCACACAGGATACGAGCAAACTCTCCATTCTGGATTTATTCCAGTTAGAAGTGAAAACTCAGGCAACCATCTTAAACGAGGGACTCTTAGCCCTCAAAACTCAATCCCAGTCTCCCCAAACATTAAATTCCCTCATTCAAGCCGCCCACTCCGTAAAAGGGGCAGCTCAAATTGCCGAAATCGATCCCGCCGTTCATCTAGCTGACACCCTTAAAAACTGCTTTATTGCTACCCAGAACCAAGCGATCGCTCTCAGGGCAAATCAGGTAGATGTGCTACAGCGTGGGGTTGATCAACTCCTAAGTATCAGCCAAATTCAGGAAGAAGATTTAACTCGCTGGCTATCAGAACATGGTCAGGCTCTGTCTAATACTATACAAGATATCGCATCTCTAACAGAGAACTCAGGGACGCAGGGACACGGCGATGCACAGAAAGAAGACGCAGAAACACAACGACGTGGCGATGCACAAAAAGAGGACTTAGGGCAAGGACGCGGGGACACACAGAAAGAGAATGTAGAAACGCAGGTACGTGGAAACATTGAAGTCAAACAAACCCAAGAAGTCTTCAATAATACCCTCACTACTCCGCCTCCCCCTCTCTCCTCGAACGCCCCTATCGGCGACACATCCATGCTAGAGTTATTCCGCCTAGAAGTAGAGGCTCAGGCGGCTATCTTAAATGAGGGACTGTTATCTCTTGAAAGTCAGCCCCAATCGTCACAGGCATTGGAGTCCTTGATGCGGGCTGCCCATTCAGTTAAAGGAGCCGCCCGGATTGTGGCGCTCGATGCTGCAGTGGGGCTAGCTCACGTTATGGAAGACTGTTTTGTGGCAGCACAGAAACAAGCAGTGACTTTAGGAGCAGAGGAAGTAGATATACTGTTAACTGGTGTTGATTTATTACTCAGTATCAGCCAGGTTGAGCCAGAAGAGTTAAACCCCTGGCTGTCCGCTCGCCACCAGGAAATTGTAGCGACCAGAAACGAAATTGCTGCTATACTAACACCAGGAGCGGCACCAGTTCCTAAGGTCGAGGTACACGGCAGGCGATCGCACTCAACAAGCGAAGTCGTACATCAAGCTGCCGTCACCACAGAGATGACGCAGCCTCAACCAAAGACAACCACTGCTAAAGAGATAGTCAAGACAATACCCAGTCATCTGGAGTCTGTAAACCAGTCTACAGCACAGCTAGCTGCCACAGAAAGGGTTGTCCGAGTTAATGCTGACAATCTAAACCGGATTATGGGTTTGGCTGGGGAATCTCTGATTGAGGCGAACTGGTTACAGCCGTTTGCCGATTCCCTCACACTTGTTAAGAAACGGCAACTGGAGTTGACGAAGATTCTGGAAAATTTGCAGAATACTCTCTCCTCTGAGGTAAGTCAAGATGCAGAGACATATTTGGCAGCAGCTCGACAAAAGGATCGCGAGTGTCGGGAAATTTTAGGCGATCGCCTCAACGAACTCGAATTATTTGCCCGTCGTACCGCCAGTCTTTCCGACAGACTGTATCGAGAAGTGATTACCTCAAATATGCGTCCGTTCACAGATGGAGTGCAGGGGTTCCCGCGCATGATTCGGGATTTGGCGAAACAGCTGGGTAAGCAGGTGAAATTAGACATTCTGGGTAAATCTACCCCAGTTGATCGAGATATTTTAAAGAAACTAGAAGCCCCTCTTACCCATATTCTCCGTAATTCCGTCGATCATGGACTTGAACTTCCCGAAGAACGGTTGACGGCTGGAAAGCCAGTAGAAGGGACTGTGAAATTGGAAGCTGTGCACCGAGGCGGGATGCTATCAATTACTATCACCGACGATGGTAGGGGAATCAACCCAGAGTGGCTACGGCAAAAAGTAATTAATAAGAACCTGACAACCCCAGAAATCGCGGAGCAACTCAACGATAGCGAACTCATGGAATTTCTGTTTTTACCTGGATTTTCCACCGCAAAGCAAGTCACGGAAATTTCCGGTCGCGGTGTCGGTTTAGACATTGCTAAAAGCATGGCTCAGGAAGTCGGTGGCACTGTACGAGCAATCTCTCAGCCAGGGAAAGGCACTACATTTCATTTCCAGTTACCCCTCACGCTGTCCGTTGTTCGCACCCTGTTGGTAGAAATATCCGGTGAACCTTATGCTTTTCCATTAGCACGCATTGACCAAATTGTGACAGTAGATAAAAATGAAATTTTCTCAATGGAAAATCGACCATACTTTACAATGGATCGCAAAAATATTGGTTTGGTTGCTGCCTATCAGGTGCTGGAGTTGAAGGAACCACGATCTGCGTCTGAGACATTGTCTGTTGTCGTGATTGGGGATCAATCAGATTATTACGGCTTAGTAGTGGATCGATTTTTGGGTGAACGCGATCTAGTCGTCAGACCTTTGGATACTAGGATGGGTAAAGTTCAGGATATCAGTGCTGCTGCGCTGATGGGTGATGGTTCTCCGATTTTGATCGTCGATGTTTCGGATCTGGTGCGCTCAATCGACAATCTGCTAAATAATCGTTCGTTAGCTGATTTTAGCAGAGAAGTAGAGAATGCTGTGATAGATACCCGCAAGAGCATTCTTGTCGTTGATGACTCGATTACCGTGCGTGAAATGGAGCGGAAGTTACTCCAAAATAAAGGATACCAGGTAGACGTTGCTGTAGATGGGATGGAGGGTTGGCACGCAGTTAGCGCCAATCACTATGACTTAGTAGTCAGCGATATTGATATGCCGCGAATGAATGGGATCGAGTTAGTTACCAAGATTAAGAGCGATGCAAAATTTAATTCTATCCCCATAATTATTGTCTCCTATAAAGACCGTGAAGAAGACCGCATTCAAGGTCTAGCTGCAGGAGCTAATTATTATTTAACAAAAGCTAGTTTTCAAGATGATTCGTTGGTGAATGCAGTGGTTGATTTGATTGGTTTTTAATATTATGAATTGTGTCTCCCTGTTTGAGCTAAACTTAGAGCATTGCTTTCTCAAAAGTGTAAAGCACCTATGTCTCGTTGGTTCAATACTGCAGGTCCGTGTAAAGCCAATATTCACTACATGCTGTCGCCAACCAGTCGGTTGCCAGACTTAGAACGGTTGATTGCCCAAGAAAGCTATTTTGTCATTCATGCGCCTCGGCAAACGGGTAAAACAACCGCAATGTTGGCACTAGCAGAACAATTAACGAAAAGTGGACGGTATACAGCAGTCATGGTATCGGCAGAAGTGGGAAGCCCTTTTAGTCATGACCCTGGAGCCGCAGAATTGGCAATTCTCGGTGCGTGGCGCGATACAATTGCAGATTGGTTACCCCAAGATTTGCAACCGCCTGCTTGGCATCAAGCAGAAGCAGGACAAAGGATTCAAGCCAATCTTCGTGCTTGGGCACAAGCTTCGCCACGACTATTGGTGTTATTTATTGATGAAATTGACTCCTTACAGGATGAAGCCCTGATTTCAATTTTGCGGCAATTACGCGATGGTTATCGCTCCCGCCCCAAAAATTTCCCCTTGTCTGTAGGATTGATTGGCTTAAGGGATGTCCGGGACTATAAAGTAGCGAGCGGAGGCAGTGAGCGATTAAATACCGCGAGTCCGTTTAATATTAAAGTACGTTCTCTAACGTTGAGAGATTTTAATCAGAGCGAAGTGGCACAACTATACCACCAACATACCTTAGACACAGGACAAGTTTTTACCACTCAAGCAACGGCAATGGCGTTTGATTTGACTCAGGGACAACCTTGGTTAGTGAATGCACTTGCTAAAGAAATTGTTGAAGAGATGGTAACGGATACAACGGTAGCAATTACACCAGAACATATTTTCCAAGCCAAGGAAGTCTTGATCGCACGCCTTGATACTCATCTCGATTCGTTGGCAGAAAAACTGCGAGACAAGCGAGTCAAAGCTATAATTGAGCCAATCTTGGCAGGGTTAGAACTAGGGAATGTACCCAATGATGATATCCAGTTTGTACTAGATCTCGGTTTGTGCAAAATGGATCCCCTTGGAGGATTAACAATTGCAAATCCGATTTACCGTGAGGTTTTACCACGGGTGTTGACAGTAACACCGATGGCTTCTCTGCCTCAAATTACACCGAGTTGGTTAACCCTAAGTGGCGAGTTAGATACCGATGCTCTATTGCAAGCATTTTTAAAATTTTGGCGTCAGCATGGTGAACCATTACTCGGTAGTACAGCATATCATGAGATTGCACCCCATCTAGTACTCATGGCGTTTTTGCATCGCGTAGTCAATGGTGGTGGAACTCTGGAGCGTGAATATGCCATTGGACGCGATCGCATGGATTTATGTCTCAAATATGGAAAGATCACCTTAGGAATCGAATTAAAAGCTTGGCGCGATAAAAAAGGAGATCCACTTGAAGATGGTCTCGAACAGTTAGATTCTTATTTAGCACGCTTAGGAGTCAATTTTGGATGGTTAATCATTTTTGACCGACGTTCCAAGGCGTTAGCAATCGAAGAACGCTTAACAACTCAACTTACAACCACAAAAAACGGACGTTCCGTCACCGTTGTCCGCGCATAATTAGTCATTGCCGAGGAGTAAGTTTTTCGCGAATTTCTTTCGGAATAGTTGTCTGATCTTTACTGGTAATTGTGGCAGATGTTTATGCGTCCCTTTATTTGAGCTATACCTAGAGCATTTCCCTTATAGATATTAAAGGGTATACCTTAAATAGACATATAGAGCAGCGGCTCCTCATATGACCTTCAGCAATATCCGAGCAACTTACACTGACTTTTCGCTTTTCGTGGGATGCTTACTTCTTTAGTCCAGTAAAGAAGTCTGGACATAGGTTCCAGGTTTCACGACAGCAGTTATGTTGGATTGGATATCAAGCTGATATTTAGTTAGATCAATAGTTTTCCCCTCACAAATCTGGTTGTAAATTAGCTGCATTTCTTCTTGGCTATTTTTTTTCGTTAGAAATCTAAAAGTAGATGCTGCAACATATTCAATATTATTTTCAAAAGATAGCCACCGCCTATTTTCTGCTTCTGCTACTTGACCTGTAGTGTTAGATCCTGCAAATATATCAACCACTAAATCGTCTGGATCACTCAAAAAGCGAATAAAAAACTCTGGAAGCTTTGTTGGAAAACGTGCAGGATGCTGTTTTACAGATACCGTCTTGCAACCGTCTAAGTACTGACCATTGGATTCTGAATTAGATATTTGAAGAAGATTGGATGGAATAGATCCGCCATTGTTTTTACCAAAACCCTTACCAATATCATGACCCGATGGTCTTAGTTTTGGTTGATAATACTTTTCCGGATCATTCAATAATTTTTTCATGCGATCACTGTAAGGTGCCAGCACTTTACTAATATCAGCCTTTGGGAACTCAGTTTTACTGAACCACCAAACAGTATTAACTGAATCTTTTGCTCTTATTTTTCTTTTATTTACCCATTCAATTGGACTTGGTAGCTTTGAAGGATTAAACCAATAAAAGTCCTCAGCGAGAAAAAAACCAATTTCATCGCAGAGCCGAATGGGTATACGAAAATTGTAGAGACTTCTAACTGGCACACCCTTTTCATATGAACCGCCTAAATCAAGAACAAAGCTGCCGTCTGGACGAAGTTTTTGGTGAACTAGCGTTGCAAATTTAGCTAGCCAGTCAATATATTCGTGTTGTTCTTTATTTCCATATTCTTTTTGCCGTTGCAGAGCAAAGGGGGGACTGGTCATCACTAGCTGCACGCTGTCATTTGGTAATTGTTGCAGGAGTTCAAGGGAATCCCCGCAGTAGGCTGCCCCTACCGCTGTAATATACGCCGCTTGTGTATCTCTCAAGAACAGGTTTTTGGTCATAAGCTACTTATAGTCTGTAGACGTAAAGTCGTCAACAGGAGATTTTTCTTATGTGACTAAAGATAACCATATTACGGAAACACGTTTGTTATTTGCACGCAATCTTAGGAAGGCGCGGGAGGCGCATGGCATTTCTCAGGAAATGCTGGCAGAACTGGCTGGACTGCATCGTACTTATGTTGGTTCAGTCGAGCGGGGTGAACGGAATATCTCTATAGATAATATCGAACGCTTAGCTAGAGCGTTGGGTGTGGAACCGGCAGATCTGTTAAGGAGGGGTACGGATTGCTAGAACCTCATCGCGACTGCGATCTGATGCAACAACTATTTCCTGCTATCCAAAAATATCAGGAATTGGCTAGTAAGCACGGTATCGATGATATTTTCCAAGATAACGGAGGTAAAATTCTTCAATTGCTCCTTATCCTCGGATTGACCATCATTCCAGGACGAGAAGGCAACGATGCAATCGACCGAATAGGAAAAGAGTACGAGCTAAAATCAGTCAACATTGAGCTAACACGAGGATTCTCTACACATCATCACATGAATCCGGTAATTATAGCAAAATATCGGAAAGTAGATTGGATTTTTGCTATATACAAGAATATTGAGCTACAAACTATTTATCGCCTTTCTCCAGAAATGATGGATGTGTTTTATGTCCAGTGGGAAAATAAGTGGCATAACGATGGCGGTAAGGACATTAATAATCCCAAAATCCCAATTAAATATGTTGTTGAAACTGGAGAATTGCTTTATGGAACACCTCTCGATTTAAAGAATTTACCTAAAAAGAAAACCAGTACTACTCGAGGAAGCAGGAAGAATACAAGAGGAAAGAGGGGAACAGCTACAAACTAATTGCACTGATAAGAGTAACAAGGATGAGAAAGCTTTCTACCGTCGTGTGAAAAAGCCAAGGAGAATTTTTGCAACAGTACCATCCAGGATTATCTGGGACATCGTAATATTCAGCACACCGTTCGCTATATCGCGACGAATTGGGAAAGGTTTAGGAAATTGTGGAAGTAAATAAGGGAGGTTACGCGGAACCTGAAATATGTGCCATTGCTGTCAGGATATCGTCAGTAGCTATTTGGCTGTTTCCATTGTGGATAGTCATTTTTAAAATTAATCTCCAAATCTTTATCTATATCAAAAATATCAATTTCTTCTTCATAAAAAAATAAATATAT
>JAQYWP010000183.1 GCA_029379285.1 Rhizonema sp. PD38 | reverse complement strand
ACCTGGTACTTATAACAAATGCTTTAACCCAACTTTCTCTACGCCTTCCGGCGTCTATTGAAATATTTCTTAACATTTATTATGAAGAGTACGAATTCTTGTTCTGTAGCTAAAATCCAGATAAGTTTAACTTCGCTCTTATTGAGCTGACTCAAAAGTTTACGGGGAATATTTACCAATAGTAAACATAGGACGAAGATGTCAACCGCAGAATTACTAGTATAGCGGATTTCATGATTGGTAATATATATACCTACTCTATGAGCGAACAGCCGTTCACTCATACATAATTAAATAATGTTATAAATAATACTATTTATGAATGAATATGTATCTTAATTAAAATCCTCCTGCTCTTTTCACCATGCATTGAGAAACAGCTTTATGCAAGAGGTTCGGTTGCAGTTTCACTAAGAAACGTACTACTCATAATTATTATGTACACTTACAGATTACATAGAATTATAAGTTGCTAATTAGACAAACAAGGTCTGATAGTAAGTGGTTGTTCTTGACTTGCTATTACCTATTACCAGCCCTAAAGATGTAACTAGCAACTCACGTTAGTGTGAAGTTGGATGTTATTCCTGAGAATGACCAACATCTTTTGCCATTTCTAAATAATCATTAGGATTACTAGTCGGCTGTGCTTGCGTTGCTGTTTCTTTTTGTTCAGAAACCTCTTGTTTGCTTGCAGTGGCTGCTTCTGCCGCTTTTGCGCCAGCACCAGTACGGTCAACATCGCTAACGCTCAATTTCTTTGCATTTTCGTAATCTGCATCCAAATCAACAGTAGGTGCCTCTTCTTCACCACTAGCGATGTTTTCCGCAGCTAACTGTGCGTCTTGGGTGGGTGCTCCCTTAGCATTTGGCTTTATTTCTTCTTCTGACATCGGTAACCCCTCCGAATATTTTTTCATTAATGCGGCAATTTTATCAAAAAACGCACCAACAACCCTGTTATCTATAGGTATATTTTTCACCTCTATTGAAAGACAGATAAAAGGTGAAAAATATAATTTATAAAATTCTCCCCCTTGGAGGGCGATGTAGATTCTCAAACTCTGTTACGCCTTAGTTTGAACAATTACATAACCTTGGAAAAAATAATGACAGCAGATGATAATAAGGCAACGCAAGCTCTAACAACTGAAACTCAAAAAGTTGTAGAAGCATTTAATACCTTGGATACCGATGCTAAACTAGCTTGGCTGTATTTCGTTTATAAGAAAATGGGTAGCTCAATTACTCCGGCGGCACCTGCTGCCGGAGATCCGGAACTAGCACCGAAGCTCTTGGGTGATTATTATCAATTGTCTGATGAGCAACAAATTGCTATAATGCGGGAAATTGTCAACCGTGATAATACTGAATATTCCCATGCGTACGGTGCGCTCAAAGAAAATAACCAGCTATTTGTCTGGTATGTTTGGGCAGTGGCTATGGGTGATACCGTGGTTGGAATGCCAAGCAGCTATAAAGCAACCGACGCAACTAACAAGTTGCTTTCCCAAATTGAAGAGTTAGAGTTTGAAGAGCAAATGTCAGTGCTGCGAACAATTGTTGGTGATATGGGATACACTGACATTAAGCCAATTGAGACTCAAGCAGAAACTGGTAAAACAGCGAGTCTTTAAGGAGTAGCTGTTAGCTATTTGTTAAAAGTAGTTAGCTGATACTTATACCAAATCTATGTGAAGCTGCATAGAAAAATTTCTTGTCTAGCAGGAGTTTTAACTGTCCTATTCTGTGCATCTTCATAAAAAATTGGTATTAGGCTGCGGATTCGCATAATGGAATTATAAGCAAATATTTATAGGCTTTGGGGGCGATCGCTACTCAATCTTGGAACGAAATGGAATGGACTGCTCTTCATGCGAAAATACACCGAACTATTCGCTCGCGCCACCTCTTTGAACGCAACGAGCGGTTATTAGTTGCTGTTTCCGGTGGACAGGATTCTCTGTGTTTGATGAAATTATTGTTAGATTTACAACCAAAGTGGGGATGGCATTTAGCTATTGCCCATTGCGATCATCGTTGGCGTCCTGACTCGCAAGCGAATGCCAACCATGTAGAGAGTCTCGCTGCAAGTTGGGGAATATCGTTTTATTTACAAACTGCGACAGAACCGATAAATAGTGAAGCTGCGGCACGTAATTGGCGGTATCAAGCTTTAGGCGCGATCGCGAATAGCAATCACTACAAAAGCATTGTGACAGGTCATAATCAGAGCGATCGAGCGGAAACCCTACTCTACAATTTAATTCGTGGCACTGGTGCAGACGGTTTACAAGCTTTAGGTTGGCAACGCTCATTAACTGATGGCATTGTTTTAGTACGTCCACTTTTAGAAATAACTCGTACACAAACAGGAAAGTTTTGTCAAGATTTTCAACTACCGATTTGGGAAGATTCCACAAATCAAGATAAGAGATACGCTCGCAATCGCATTCGTCAAGAGTTACTACCATATTTGCAAGAGAATTTCAACCCCCAAGTTGAATCAGCTTTAGCCCAAACAGCAGAACTCCTACAGGCAGAAGTAGAATATTTAGAACAAGCTGCTCAACAGTTGAGAGAACAAGCGAGGTTTGGGGAGTCGGGTAGAGATCATCAGGGAGATCACGAAAAGATTTTCGGCTCTCCATTACCCTTATGTCTAAATCGTCGTGTACTACAGAAAGCACCACTGGCTCTACAACGTCGCGTCATGCGTCAGGTATTGCAACAAAAACTAAATACTGCCCCTAGTTTTGAACACATCGAAAAACTCACGGCGTTAATCACAGCACCAAACCATTCGCAAACAGATCCATTTCCTGGTGGTATGACAGCTAAAGCAGAAGGCGATTGGATTGTTATTCGAGAAAAGAATAACTAAACGAAGTTCTGCTGTACAAATTTTGCTACAGCAATAGGACTTACGCACACTCTACGAATACAGGAGCGCTCTTAGCACGGTTGGGATGAACCCACGCCTAGGCGATTAGTGTTAGCAAGAGCGTTGTTTACCTGTGCTATTCTATTAAACTGAAGATAGTTTGGCGCATTTGAGTTACAGCTTGGAGTTGATAATCACCAGAGACTTGGACTTGCGCCAAAGCTTCAGCAATTCCAAGTAACTTCTGCTGTAAGCCATTCAGCCCATCTTGAATGGGTTGTAGTACCTCTTGATAAAGATGAACCCGACTCCAAGATTCAACAGTTGTTGTTTGTAAGGACAACAAGTTTTGTTCGATGGAACGAAGTTTTTGGCGCTTCATCTGCTGTTCTTGAGTTTCTTTCTCAAGAATAAGTTGTGTTTGCTCGATACTAGCAAGTATCTGCTCCATCTCAACTTCTAGGTTTTCTATTTCTTCAGAATATTGTTGTTGATACGTTTCTATTTGCAAAAGAATTGGTTTTAAATCAATTTTTTGCTCTTCAAGTCCAAACACAAGAGAATTTTCTTGTCGCCAAGATAGTACAACTTGGTGTTGCTTAATAAACTCCTCACGCTCTAATAAATTACGACGTTGTCCCACTAAAGTTTCATTCAGCATTCGGTAGAAATCTTTTTCATCTACTAACTCAGCTTCTAAACTATTAATCTCTAGCTCTGATGCTTGCTGTATCTTCTTTTGTAATTCTTCAATAGTTTTCTGCTTATATGTAAGTTCAACTTCTTGATCATTGACAAAACTAGAGTCAATTCCCAACTTTTCCTGCAAATCTTGCACCAACTTTTGCAGTTCTTCTACAGACATTTTCTCCAAAGCATTCACATCAACTTGCTGAGTTTTCATCCTACTAGCAGAAATTGCCACAGAGGAGCGAATTTGTGCGGATAACTCTTGCTGGTAATGCAACTGCTCTTTCAACATCCGCACATACTCTTGCTTGCTGTTGAAATCGGCTGTATTCACTTTCAACTGGGAAGTTTGTTGTTCCAGGGAATGTTGAGCTTGCTGCCATTCATTTTGGCTTTCTACCAATAATTGTGACAGACGATCAACTTCCAACTGTTGTTCGTTAACTGTAGTTTTTTGCTGCTGTAGTTGTTGGGAGTATGGTTCAAGCAAAACTTGCTGACTTTTGACGATTTCAAAGGCAAGATTGAGGTGTTCCTGGACTATTTCTGCAGGAGCAACGCTATTAGAGAGGCTATCTAGTAACTCACTTAAAACTCGACTTTGCTGCTCGTCCAATCCGGCTTTTTGTTGATATTCTGCTTTAAACTCCTCAAGGAGACGTTGCTCTCCGCGCAAATGCTCCCAAGCGCCTTCGAGTTCCTGACGCTTGCGCTCAATTTCTTCTTGCAGTCGCTCAATACCTGTGCGGGATGTCTCAACTTCCTGTTTTTGTGCTTCTAAGTTTTGAAACTCATCGTTCATGTTTTGCAGTTGTTCCAAACGTGCTTCCATATCCATTTCGCGATGGTTTAGTTCTTGCGCTTGAAACGTAAGTGACTGCTTCCACTGATCGATCTCTTCTTCTTTGACCTTAAATTTTTCTAACTGCCGGGAAAAATTTTGCAAAATGTTAACTAGTGGACGCCCTGCTTCTTGAATCCGTTGCACTTGACGATTCGGATTCAGTTCAACCAGTATGAGTACGCCATCGTTTAATTTGCTAGCTTCCTCAGTACCGATGACTTCTTCCGACACAGTACTCCAACTCTGGTCGGTTCGCTGACAAGCTAGCAGTTTCAGTTCAGTTTTACCGCCACCACCGAGCAAGCCGCCTTTTTGTTTTTGTACTTCTGCTAAATACAGCACACTCTATAATCCTTCTGTGTACTTGTTACCACTGTTATGATTAATACTTAAAATATGGCGTTCACTAGTCTTATTGAACCTGAGTTATGGAAAATAAGACAGACAAAACTCTGTATAAATCAAAATGTTCCGTGTCGAATTTTGGAGAATCGACTTCTTACATATTTAACATTTTGTACTTATTCAAAATATTATGACTACCGTATTATCACTGGGTTATTCAATGTCTCTTAAAATTTTTCAGATTTATACTTTTGGATCGAGTTAGGATAGTCACTCTGTTGATTAAGAGTCGGTAATTGGTAAGAATTTACGAGGCATGACTTATTCCCCATTTCTCTCATTTGCAGGGCAAAATAAACAAGTGATGTAAAAAAAATTACTTGGAGAGCTTTTCGGCTAAATGCAGGGAATTTTAAATGAAATAGATATTCGCAGTATCCTGCAACTGATTGAGTTGGGACAGCGAACCGGAGTGTTATTTGTTGAAACCGACATTTTCGATAAGACTGATAAAACTAGTGGAGAAAGGGCTTTCAGCCATCGACTTTCCTCCTCGTTTGAACAACAGTCTTGGTTCGTCTTTTTTCTCAACGGTCAAATTGTCTATGCCAGTGACAGTGATAGCAGCTTATCTCGGGTGGGTCATTACTTGCACCGTTACCGAGTGAAGATGCATATCGATAAAAGACAGCTAATTTCTTTAGAATCGCTGAATATGCCAGAATACGGGTATTTATGGATGCTTTTAGAGCAAAATATTATCAAGCCAAGCCAAGCTCGTGCTATAGTATCTAGCCTTGTATACGAAATACTTTTTGACCTGCTAAGTTTGCATCAAGGCAACTTTATTTTTCAGCATGGTTCGGCACTTGCTCCGCAACTGACAACTTTGGAGATTGCACCCATTTTGACCAAAATGATTAAGCAATTGCAAGAGTGGAAGCAATTATATCCACATATTCAGTCTCCAGATCAATTTCCGGTACTGACCGATATCATTCAATTAAGCCACACGCTACCAACAGCAACGGTGAATAAGCTTCAGCATTGGATGGATGGCAAAACATCTCTACGTCAACTAGCACGTTATATTGATCGAGATATTGTGACGCTTGCCAAGGCAATATATCCATACGTAGAACAAGGTTGGGTGCAACTTGTTCCTTCAGTGAAGTCAAATGGTCTTTACTCAGATCGTCCTCTTGATTTCGAGGCTCGTCAAAAAACACGTATCGTCTGTATTGACAATGCGATCGCCGTCTGTGAAACCGTAGAGTCTATTCTAAAGCCACATGGCTATGAAGTGATCGCACTCCCAAATCCTCTGGAGGCGCTGAGTTTTGTTTTTCAATTCAAACCAGATTTAATTTTGTGCGACACAAGCATGTCGGAATTAAATGGGTACGAGATCTGCTCAATGCTAAGGCATTCTACAGTGTTTCAACTGGTGCCAATTATTATGCTCATTAGTCACAATAGGTTTATCGATCAAGCTAAGGCCAGAATGGTTGGGGCGACAGATTATCTGACAAAGCCGTTTGGAAATGCTGAGTTAGTCATGTTAGTAGAAAAATATCTTAACTGTAGTATTGTGAGGAGTGATAGAAAAGATACCAGGGTTGTTGATCCAACGATCATATGAGGTAAAAAATACAATCACAGAACCAGCCTGCCTCATTAAGAAGGTAGAGGGCATCGAGGTATCTCGTGCCATAAGGTAAAAAGATAAAATTTTATCCATCAAGTAAATTATTTCAGGAATAGAATAAATTTATACAAAAAGTGCTTGCAGAAAGACCAGGGAAAGTGCCAAATGGGAACGTCTACATGACGGAGGTAGATTAAGTGTTTTATGAGTAAAGTTCTGATTGTGGAAGATAGTATCGCTCAAAGGGAGATGATTACAGATCTCCTCAAAGCGAGTGGCTTAACAGTTACCCATGCCAAAGATGGAGTAGAAGCGTTGGAAACTATTCAAACAACACCTCCCGATTTAGTGGTGTTGGATATTGTCATGCCCCGAATGAATGGCTACGAAGTTTGCCGTCGGTTAAAGTCCGATCCAAAAACTCAAAATGTCCCAGTGGTGATGTGTTCTTCCAAAGGTGAAGAATTTGATCGCTACTGGGGTATGAAGCAGGGTGCAGATGCTTATATAGCCAAACCTTTTCAACCTACCGAGCTGGTGGGAACCGTCAAACAACTGCTGCGAGGATAAGGATGAATGCTTATATGGTTAGTAAACCTGACTTTTTAGGAGGTAGTGAAGATCACTTCCGTCCCGAACTACAAGTAGAAAGTCCTGAAGGTGAGTTATATTTAAGGTTTTATATTTCCTCGCATCAGGAGTTTGCACTACTAGCTACGGGCATTCGAGAGGTTATCGAATTGAGTCCTGATAAAATTACCCCGATTCCTAATGCTTCTCCTTTACTTTTGGGTACCCTAAATTTACGAGGTAGAGTCATTTGGGTAGCAGATTTGGGTCAATTTCTAGGAGAAACAACGGCATTAAACACGGATCGCTCAGAGATCCAGGTAATTGCTATTGAAGAACAAGAAACAATAGTGGGTTTGGCGGTAGAGAAAATAGGCAGTATGCATTGGCTTGATTTACAGCATTTAATGGCACCGACTCAGGTGCCTGATACTATGGCTTCCTTTTTGCGGGGAGAGTGGTTGTTAAATGCTGAAAACAATCGGTGTCTGCGACTGCTCGATCAGACGGCAATTTTACGGAGTGCCCGGTGGGCTGGATGAAATTGGGAGGCGGAAAATGGCAGCAAGTATAGACGATTACGAACATACATATCAACAGGCTTACAAAGCCTACCTACAAAGTAACTATGAGGTTGCGGCGACATTAATCGATAAAGTGGCGCAACACTCACACAATGATCCACACACTCATTTACTACGGGGTCACGTCTACTATGTTTTGCAACAGTACGAAGTGGCAAAAGAAGAATATCTTCATGTTTTGGAGTTAACCGACAATCAAGAAATTATTGGTTTTGCAAAAAATGGACTGGAAAATATTAGCCAATACATACAGCAATCAGGCGCTGAAGTTGCCGAGCTAGACGATAGTCGTCAAGGGAATTTCTCAGAACCTGATGCGAGTATTAAACAATCACATTTAGAAGCTTTAGAGAATTTAGACTTAGAAGAGTTTAATGGCAAAAGCTTTGATATTAATTTATTGGGTGAGCATCAAGCTGCTGATAAGGTGGACGTGCATGAAAGCAATATATTTGACTTACCCACAGACATTACGATATCTGAGGTAGTATCAAACTCCTCAGAAAATTTTGATTTGAACCCTTTTGCCTTGAATCAAAATCCGCTAGAAAAGTCAAATACCAACAGTAAAGAAGCACAAGTAGAATTAGAACTACCTGAGTTCTGGGAAGAGTTTTCCAAACCTGCTGTTGATGCAGCCTCAAATAATTACGCAGATGAGCATTCAAGAAATGACAAAGAGCATATTATTAATTCCTCATTTTTAGAAGTAGTAACACAAAAAAATCTATTAAATCAGCCATTTAATGAAGAATATACAGAACACAAGATTGAGGGTATTCCGTCAAGTAAAAATGATGAAACTTTAATCAGCAAAAGTACCCAAACAACAGATAACAGGGAATTAAAAAATCAAGAATTACTAGAAAAAATTTCCGAAGAAGGTAAATTAGCGCGGCAGGAAACAACTTCCAGTCCCAGTAATTTTACTTTACAACAACCGCTGAGTTCAAATTCTTCAGGACAGCAACACTTAGAAAGTGAGGAGCTTTTTGACTTAGAGGTATTTGAATCAGCATTTGGCTCAGAAGCTTTTAGTTCAGAATCAAATAACATCCTGGTTAATGGAAATTACGCTAAAAATAACAACATAGATTTCTTAAACGACTTTGATGAGTTTGATGATTTAGGAAATCTGGAAAGCTTGGATCTTTCTGAAGGAAGTACCTTTAACGACTCGCATATTTTTTCTCGCTCGCAGGAAACGACTGATACATCTGCTAAAGTCTTGGAAACTTCAAGTAGTGCAACAAACTTTCGGGATTCTGAGTTATTCAGTATGAGTGCTTCACCTGAAGGCATTCCAGTTTCTACTCCAACAGATGCAAGGAAGATCGAACCTCAAGTTAATATTGAGCAAGGTTTTCTCGCACCGTTAGAAAATGCTTCCCTAGAAAGAAAGCAATGGTTCATCGCTGGTGCTGTGGGTGTATTCTCAGCAATCGTTGTTGCCGGAGTCAGCTTTGCCGCAGCTAACTTATCTCCACCTCAACAACGGGAGTCAATCAGAAATACAGGTTGGGCAATGACATTAGCAGCTGGAATAGCCAGTTTTGCGACTGCCGGTTTGATGGGAAATCTGACAATCTGGCAAATTCGCCGCACAACTAAGGACTTGCAAGCTCAATTTGATGCTGTGCGGCAAGGAAATTTAAATGTCCAAGCAACCGTATATTCAGAAGATGAATTCGGGCAGTTAGCTACAGGCTTCAATGAGATGGCTCGTGTTGTTTTTACAACAACCAATGAAGCGACACGCAAAGCTCAAGAACAAGAGGAGGCAAAAGAAAATCTGCAACGGCAAGTGATTCGCTTACTAGACGATGTAGAAGGAGCCGCTCGGGGAGATTTAACGGTGCAAGCTGAGGTGACAGCTGACGTACTTGGAGCAGTTGCTGATGCTTTTAACCTGACAATTCAAAACCTACGGGATATTGTACAACAAGTGAAAGTTGCAGCAAGGGAAGTGACTAAAGGGTCAACGAATTCCGAAACCTTTGCCAGAGCCTTGTCTACAGACGCCTTACGACAAGCAGAAGAATTAGCAGTTACGCTCTCCTCTGTACAGGTGATGACTGACTCAATTCAACGAGTTGCAGAAGCAGCACGGGAAGCCGAAGAGGTTGCCCGTAACGCCAATGCGATCGCCCTTAAAGGTGGAGAGGCGGTGGAGAATACAGTGGCTGGGATTTTAGAAATTCGGGAAACCGTGGCAGAAACAACCCGGAAAGTAAAGCGACTGGCAGAATCATCCCAAGAAATTTCTAAAATTGTGGCATTGATTTCTCAGATTGCCTCAAGAACAAATTTGTTGGCACTCAATGCGAGTATTGAAGCGGCACGGGCTGGAGAAGCTGGACGGGGGTTTGCAATTGTAGCTGATGAAGTCCGCCAATTGGCAGATAGATCGGCTAAGTCATTGAAGGAAATTGAGCAAATTGTGATGCAGATCCAAAGCGAAACAGGCTCTGTAATGACTGCAATGGAAGAAGGCACACAACAAGTCATTAAAGGCACAAAATTAGCAGAAGAAGCCAAGCGATCGCTAGAAAACATTATTCAAGTAGCAAATCGCATTGATATTCTAGTAGGATCTATTACTAATAACACAGAGGAACAGACAGAAACCTCGCGTGCTGTTGCTCAGGTGATGCAATCTGTGGAATTAACCGCGCAAGAAACTTCTCAAGAAGCACAACGAGTTTCTGGTGCCTTGCAACATTTGGTGGGTGTGTCTGGTGACTTGATAGCTTCGGTTGAACGCTTCCGGGTGGAAACGGTTGAATCGAGGTAAATGTACAGATGCGCCATCATGTCGCGTCTATACAGAAGTTAGGAGGTGCGGAATGAATAATAAAAATCACAACTCATCACGCCTAACTCCTAACTTATAACTCATAATTCATAACTCCTAATTCATAACTATTAATTATGTTGCATGAACAACAACAACGTATTTTAGGTTACTTCATTGAGGAATCAAAAGACCACCTGAACACGATTGAGCAGGGGTTGTTAAATCTTCAAAGTACCCTTGACGACTCGGAGACGATTAACGAAGTCTTCCGAGCGGCTCACTCAATTAAGGGAGGAGCAGCAATGCTCGGTTTGAGTAGCATTCAGCAAACCTCTCACCGTCTAGAAGACTGTTTCAAAGTTTTGAAAGAACACCCTATTCGGGTTGACCAAAAGTTAGAGTCTTTGTTTCTCGGTGTATCTGATACTCTGAAAGCCCTGTTAGAGCAATTAGAGGGACCTCTTGGTCTTTCAAAAGAGACAGCTAATGCTTTGATGGCAGAAGCCGAACCAGTCTTTAAATGGCTACACGAATATTTAGAGGTTCTTGTAAAACAAGGAAATGCTGAAGTAACAACCAGTACTCCCATTGTAGCAGCAGTAACTATTAACGAAAGCGAGCAAAGGCAGCACATTCAAACCCAAGTAATCCAAACACTGCGGGAAATGTTGCAAATTTTTAGGCAAACAGCAACGCCTGAAACTCGGCAACATCTTCAAGACTGCTGTTACCATTTAGTCAAACTTGGTGAAGAATTGAATTGGTCTCATTGGTGTCGGTTGTGTAGCTTAGCCGGAAGTGCGATCGCCAATCCAGAAAATACCTATCTGACTTTAGCCAAAATTATTATTACAGAAATTAAACAAGCTCTCGAATTAGTTC
>JAQYWP010001145.1 GCA_029379285.1 Rhizonema sp. PD38 | reverse complement strand
GTTCATGTTCGGATAAATACTGAACATATTAATGTTGTAGTCAATAATTAATGGTTAATTGCAAATAACCATTAACTATTAACGAAAAACGTAACTGTTAAATTATTATCCGAACATAATATTACACCTTTAATTACGAATTAGACTATTTGTAATTATTTTGTCACACCACTTTACTGAGATATTGATGGACAAACTGAACGCAGATAGAACCCTCACCTACACCTGAAGCTACTCGCTTGACGGAACCATGACGCACATCGCCCACTGCAAAAACCCCAGGGACATTCGTTTCCAACAAATAGGGATCGCGAGGAAGCGTCCATCCTTTAATACGTCCTTCATTGAGCGGTATTTCTGGACCTGTTAAAATAAATCCGCGTTCATCTCGTTGAATGACACCATCTAACCAATCAGTACGAGGTACGGCACCAATAAAGATAAACAGGGAAGTCGCAGGAACTGTTTGCGTTTCACCATTCAAAGTATTTTGAATCGTAATCGCTTCCAGGCTTGTTTCACCTTTTGCCTCAAGGACACTGCTATGTGTCTGTACTGTGATATTTGGTGTTTCGGCAATTTGGTCAATTAAGTATTGAGACATACTCTTAGCCAAAGAGTCACTGCGTACCAACATTGTCACCTTATGAGCATACCGAGAAAAGTACATGGCAGCTTGTCCTGCTGAGTTCGCGCCACCAATAATATAAACTTCTTCACCCTGACAACTCATTGCTTCTGTCTGAGCTGCACCGTAGTAAACTCCTGCACCAGTTAAATGGTCTAGTCCCGGTACATCAAGCCGTCGCCACGAGACACCAAGCGCCAGAATCAAGGCATGACAACTCACTTCGGCGCCGTCGGCAAATTGTACAAAACGATACTGGTCTTGTACGCGAAAACCCTTAACTTCTTGGGGAGTGAGAATTTCTACTCCAAATCGTCTAGCTTGTGTAACTGCGCGACGTGCTAGATCTCCACCACTTAAACCAACTGGAAAACCAAGGTAGTTTTCAATACGAGAGCTAGTCCCTGCTTGACCACCAGGGGCTTCTCGTTCAATCAATACTGTGCGTAGCCCTTCTGACGCTCCATATACAGCAGCAGCTAACCCAGCTGGACCTCCACCTACAATAATTAAATCATAAAATGGCTTCTCAGCCTGAGTTTGCAACCCAATTTTCTCAGCAATTTGCATATTAGTGGGCTGCATGAGGTTGGAACCATCCGCAAAGAGAACCAAGGGCAAGTGTAATTGGTCACAATTAGCATATTCTGCTAGTTGTTGAGCTTCTTCTGATAACTCAATGTCCATCCACTGATAGGGGACTTGATTTCGCGCCAGGAAATCTTTAGCTTCATGAGAATGAGGAGACCAACGATTACCAATCAGGCGAATACCTTCAAAGGGTGGGTGAACCGATGCTTGCCAGTCATCAAGTAAATCGTTAAGCACTGGGTACAAGCGTTCTTGGGGTGGATCCCACGGCTTCATCAAGTAGTAATCAATCTTGGTCGTATTGATTGCGCGGATAGCGGCATCAGTGTCGGCATAGGCAGTCAGTAAAGCGCGTTTTGCCACTGGAAACATTTGCAGTGCTTGTTCTAAAAACTCTACGCCAGACATTTGCGGCATTCGTTGATCTGCTATAAACAACGCCACAGGCTGGTTGCGGAGTTTCAATTGTTCCAATGCTGACAATGCACTGGCACCAGACTCGGCACGTACTATGCGAAAGCGATCGCCATACTCCTGGCGCAGATCTCGCGACACGGCTTGCAAAACTTCTGGATCATCGTCAACCGTTAGGATTACAGGTTTAGCCATAGCGTTGCCTTTTCCCTTTTGATGTTGCTAATTTATTTCTTACGTTAATTGTTGGTATAGTCCAATCAGAGTACCGTCAGGATCTCGTAGATAAGCAGTTTTAAGGCTATAGTAAGGATTGCTCATTGGTGCGGCAGTAAAATGAACACCTTTATGTACTAACTTTTCATATTCTTCTTCCACATCATGGACTGTAAAAATTAATGCCACACGATCTTGACATTCTGCATTATGTGGCTTGTGAGAGTTATGGATCATCTCAGCCATTTCTTGGCGTCTAAACAAACTCAGCCTTATATCTCCAACTTTAAACTCAGCATATCCAGCTTCAAGATCATACATTTTGACCTCAAATTCCATTACATCTTGATAGAACAAAAAACAAGCTTCAAAATCTGCTATCAGCAGTCTTGTTAATGCAGTTCCAACTTTCATAACTCCACCTTGTAGAAGTGACACGTCTCGCTTGCAATTGTAGCGAGGCGAATACAACACTAATTTAAGCTAAATTATGCCTACAGAAACTTCTTCTCTAGTAGATGAGATATAATCTCAATAAGCATCAATGAACAAGAATTCTACCTGATTTGTTCTACTAGTTCCATCTCATCACTAATTACCCATCTATTGCGAAAAAGCTGACATATTACAAAGAAATGCTTTTATAAAAGTTGACAAAGTCAGAACATGAGCTAACATTGTTATAGAAGCAAGCGCCCAGCTTTGGAGGGAAAACACTATGACTACCAATATCCTTGATAAAATCGACCTGCGGACATTGGGGGAACTCCTTCAACAGGCGCGTAAGAAGTGTGGTATTACTCAGACTGATGCCGCTAAGATCATTGATGCTGCACGTACCACTATGGTTGCTATTGAGAAAGGAGAGCGCCGCCTGAAGCCAACCGAACTGATTAAACTGGCACGTGCATATGGGCGGTCTGTTAGCGACTTCGTTCGCCCGCAACCCGTGGTAGAACCTCTTGAGGTACAGTTCCGGGCAGTCTATGAGAGCAGTGAGAAGCAAAAAGTAGAAATTGAACCATTTATTCTTCAGTTAGGGGAGTTGTGCCAGAATTACCTAGAGCTTGAGAAGATTATGGAAGCACCACTGCCGCAGAACTATCCTCTGGAATATGATGTCACAAATATGCCACTCAAGTCTACAGCTCAGAGCATGGCGGTTGCAGAACGCCAACGGCTCGGGC
>JAQYWP010000182.1 GCA_029379285.1 Rhizonema sp. PD38 | reverse complement strand
CATCCAAAAAGATTAATGGGAACATTTTACCCCTAAGAAGGTCTGGGTAGTTAATAACATAAGTTGCTATTTAGACATATAGAGTAATTGGAAATTGAGAGAAAGGGAAGTCCTCTTTTTTGCAATTCCAATTACCTATTATTCCTTACCAGCACGCATCTATAAGACTGGCAACTTACGTTAATAGAAATATTCAAAATTCTTAGGAAGACAAAAGTCGATGTTTCATCAATATCGGTTCAAATCAGGATGTGCTGCATTCATGAGCGTTAGTGCAACAGTAGGCATTGTTGCACCTTTGTTGACACCTGCACCGTCTTTCGCCCAAACAACTTTTTCTGATGTTCAATCCGATTATTGGGCAGCAACATTTATTCAACAACTATCACAGCGAGGTATCATTGCTGGATTTCCTGATGGCAGCTTTCACCCCGAAGAACAGGTGACACGCGCTCAATATGCTGCCATGCTGAATAAAGCCTTCCAACAAGCAGCAAAACGAGAGGCAGTCGGATTTAACGATGTGCCAAGCAACTACTGGGCATCTAATGCTATTCAGCAGGCATACTCGACTGGTTTCTTGTCTGGATACCCTGGCAATCGTTTTGAGCCTAATCAAGCTATTCCCCGCGAACAGGTGTTAGTTTCCCTTGCTAACGGTTTGGAATATTCCCCTAATATTGACGCAGAAAGCACTCTCCAATACTACGACGACGCCTCTAACATTGATAGCTATGCTCGCAGTCCCATTGCTGCGGCTACTGAGAGGCAAATTGTCGTCAACTATCCTAATACTAAATTGCTCAATCCCAGGGAAACAGCAACGCGGGCACAGGTAGCGGCGTTTATCTACCAGGCACTATTCAGTTCTAAACGAGTATCAGCAATCAACTCGCCCTATGTTGTCGCTACTGGAGGTACTGAGCAAGCGTATTCCACAAAACCTATAGCCGTTATCGTTCCCCAAGGAACTGTGATTCCTGTAAAATACGACAAAGCTAAAAAAATTCTGATCACTAAAGATGAAACAGTGCCTTTAACATTGACAGTATCGCAAAACGTAGTTACGGATAAAGGAGATGTCGTCATTCCAGCTGGCAGTCAGGTTGTTGGCGAACTCCACCCTCTTAAGGAGAAAGGTGGTTCTCAATTCACAGCTCAAAAACTAGTTTTAAGTACAGGGCAAGAGTATCAAATCAATGCGACTTCTGAACCCATTACTAAAACTGAAACTATTAGCAAAAGTGCTCATACTCAAACAATTTTACAGGATTCAGCAATAGGTGCAGGGGCTGCTGCGGCTGTCTCGGCTGTGACTGGCAATCGCGATATTACTGCCGGAAAAATCTTGGGTGGTGCTGGTATTGGTGCTTTATTTGGTTACTTCTTTGGTAAGAAAAATGTAACCTTAATTACAGTCGATCCAAACACCGATTTACAAATGATTATTGGACAAAACTTGCAGATTTCGCTCAAGTAGCAGTCGTGCCTTCAGTTAGCTGATAGCTTTAAGCTAAAGGCAACCAAATAATAAATGTCGTTCCTGGCATATTAGGTGAAGTGATATGTGAGTATATTGCAGGGCTGTGAACTTCAATTTCTCCGTGCATTTGCTCTATAAGCTGTTTGGCGATCGCTAAACCTAATCCCGTGCCAGGAATTGACGTTTGAGCTTGTACACCCCGGTAATGCCGTTCGCCGAGGCGTACTAAATCTTTATTGGGTATGCCAGGACCATTATCACTGATGATGATTCCTTGAAAATGAGGTTTTTCTTGTCCTGTCTTGATCAAAATCTTTCCACCAATGGGAGTGTATTTCAAAGCATTATCAATAATATTGCTTAGTATTTCCCGCAATGCGATCGCGTTGGCACGTACAAAAGGTAAGTTGGGAGAAATTTCTGCGCTGAGAAACAAATTTCTTTCCAGGGCGATCGCTTTTGCGGATACCAATAATGGTTCCAATACATCCGCAACCAAGAAGTCAGCTTCTTCCTCTCCGGCTTTGGGCAACAAGAGTGATGGTTTGGGCTGATTTTCGTTGACTTTATCTTGTAGAAGCTTCAAGGGCGCTAAATCATCGGCTGTCAAGTCAATGACTTCATCAAAACTTTGCAACAATTCTTTAAGGCGATCGCTTTCCCGCACAATACTAGCTGCGACTTCTCGATTTATATCTCCGGGGCGCAATCGCTTTAAAAGCAGTTGACCAAAAGTTCGTAAAGCCGTTAACGGATTGCGAAACTGATGCAATAAATTATCTAGCAAATCTTGTTGCCGATCTTGCAGAATTTGTTGTTGATGCAACTGTTGCTCTAACCATGCTTGACGCCGATCCAGCATACAAGAGATCGCTAACGTTTGGGCAATGCGTTCAATAGAGCTGCGCTCAATAGCGTTCCATGCTCGATCTTCCCGACATGTTACCAGCAATCCTAACATAACTTCCTCATGGATGAGAGGTAAAACAAATTGGTCACCATTAAGCAGGGATTCCCCTTTTAAATGCGTTGACCCTCCGTCTTCCCTAAAATCATGTAATGGAGCGGGAAACTCATTTGCTGCCTTTAAAAACTTCCCTCTGTGAGTAGGCAATGCTAAAGCTGTGCCTGCCCGCCCCACTGCCGTTTCTGGATAAACAACCACAGGAATCAGTTTCGCTTCATTCGTCGGTGTCTCCACTAATTCTTGTGTTAAATACACAACGCTCAAAGATGCTCCCAGCCCTTGGGCTAATAGTGCCATTTGCTCTTGGCACAGAGCAATAAAATCGGAACTGGCAGACATTGACATTTTTCAGATACTGTTTAAGGTTAAGGACTAAATAACGAAGACGAGTAACCGGGGGTTTATTTTTCCCATTTCACAAAGCTTAACCAAATCTAGCAACAAATGATTCGCTCTTCGGCATTATATATTCCCCCTATTTTTCAACTGTGTTGTATCAGTTGTATCAAAAGATTAAAAACTATTGATTTTTAGAACTAGAACTCTTATAATTACGACGGATTTTGTAGCTATAACTACAGTCTGTAGCTTGAAAGAGGAGGATAATAGGTTGGCAAGGAGACGAAAGAGGAAAAGCCGTCGTCGTCAGGAAGGACGGCGAATTCTTGAACACGTGCCACAATATAGCATCGAAAGCGGTGAAGATAAACCAGTGACAGCAGCTAGAAAATTTATTTTAGCTGAAAGAATCTCACCACCTGCGTTGCTACTCGTAAAGCGCAATGAACATACAACAGATCGTTATTTCTGGGCTGAAAAGGGTCTGTTTGGTGCTCAGTATGTAGAAGAAAACCATTTCTTATTTCCCAGTTTGAGAACTTTAGAAACTCCTTTAGTCCAGGAACCTGTGGCGGTAGGAAATCGTTGAACAATCAATAGTTATCATAAGTGGTTTTTAGCGTAAACTTTGACGAATATTAACTGGCAAAATTGCTAAGGTTATTCAAAAGTTTCGTTTTTTGATTGTAGCGTTGTCAATAAGACCGAGAAGAGATAACTTAGATAATCAACGTCTTTTAAATCATTAGGTTTATACTAGTTGATTTTCAGTGTGAGAATACATACTGAATCGAAGATAGAGCGACTCTATCCCGAGCCAGACTTACTTTGTAAGCTACCCTTTAGACCGTACATGGGAAGCTACTGTGTAGGAGTGGCGGAGTAACATAAGCGTTGCGTAAGGATTTAATGCGGTTGATTGCAAATAATCTTTGTTACATCACCCAGTACGCTCTTTCTTTTAAAGGCAGCTTGTTTTCCGCACCAAAAGTTGTGGAATTTCCTCACTCACGTCCATTTCTCTAAGACTCTATCAGACGTCTGCTTCTCATAAACCTTTAGTATATATTTCCTCTCCTTGCCTCTAGCTAGGGGAGGAAATATACATTTCAATCTTCAAATTTCAAATTCTATTATTTGGTATTTCAGTATATATAGTTACTCGTACAGACTTAACTGTAATGTCTTCTGTAATTCATTAATCTCATCTCGATGGGCAATAACAGTAATTTGACTTAAGTCTCTAAGTTTGTTTTGGGTTGCTTCTACTTTTAGCAACACCTTCTCAAATCTTGCAGATTTTTTCCAATAAAAAACACCACTTAAAGGAGACAACAGTACCATACCTAGAAAAACTATGTTTAGGTGAGGAAAAAGCAGTGACAAAACTAGTGCCAGACAAAGAAAACCAACCGCTGATAACAGTGTCAAAAAAACGGCTAAAAACCAACTGGGGCTTACAAATCCTTCAAACGTTACTTGGTTTTTTTCTGGATCTACCGCTACCACTTGGTAAGACCTTGTGCGGAAATACTCCTGTAATTGTTGCATGAGAGTAGCTTCGTCTAGATTGGAGACGAGTAATTCTTCTTTGATACGGTCTTTTGTCGATGCCCGAATAAAGAAGAACAAGCCGACCGATAACAACAATGTAAGCAACAATGTGGATGGCAGGATAGCAGTATCCATATCTAACTATGACAGTTTTACTGGAGGAGACTTATTCATTATTAACTATTTGGGTGAGTTGCTAGTACCTTGTGAGGGCTGGTAATGGGTAGTGGGTGATTTGTGAAGAAAATGATCTCCTCACGCTTTGCCCTTTTGCCCATTTACCAATGACCGATTACCAAGCACCACATACATTGTGCCTAGTAACTTGTAATTATTTGTTAATTCGTCCTTTTACTAATGTACTGGTGCCACAAACGAGCTAAATCCTGAGCTTGGGTTTTCCATTCTGCGGAAACTTGGTACATCCTTCTTGGACGACCACGTCCTTCAAGCTTTTTCCAATACCCAGTAATTGCCTTTTGGTCTTCCAGAAATTTGATTGCACTGTAAAGTACTGTATCCGAAAGCCGATAGGTTGGGTACTCAATCTCCAGTTGTTGGATCAACTCGGTTCCATAGGATTCACCTTGTAGTAAAACATACAAGATATAACAAACTGTTAGTTCCTGACAGAGGTAAGTTGGTGGAGGATTCTCAAAGAATTGATATATATCCTCAAGTTTCATGGTTGGTGAATAGCTAAAAATATGCCTAAGGATGAACCGATAACCCTGATTTTGAGTATAAAGAAATACACCCCAAAGGTAAAGTATATAACAATACTCAGGCTAGATTAGCAAAGCGCAAACAATAAAATATAACCCACACTTATCAGTAGTGGAATGTATGCGCCAGTTCTGAGGATACAAAGACTTGTACCCCCTGACCTGAGCTTCTAAGCGGTGTGGTGAGGAGCAAATGAACAGTAGTTGTGCTGCTATCCTTGTGTCAAGCAATGCCGAGTACGAGAGGATTGCTTAAGCATCAAATGCTGCCTAAGCAATTCTATCGGTAAAACGAGCTTTTTCTAACAAACTTAACAAACACTTTGTGGAACAGTGATTATTCTAGTGCTAAAGCTTAAAGATTAAGTAAAGAGCCATATCAGATTCCAAGCTCTACAAACACTGGACACACACAAGTAGGTATTTAGTACTGAATTATTTGTACTTAAGAGACTCGTCTCTCCATTTACTCATGGCGATAGTAATGCCAAGCAAGCTGTATCTGTTAAGAGTATATGAGTAAATGGCAGTAAAATTAAGCCGAATGACGAACACGAACGGCTAAGCAGCTATAAGTCTTGGGCAGAGGGCAGCTATGTCATGAATTTTTTGATATCAAAAGTACATGCTTCTTCCCCACTTTGCCCAAAACACTTACATGTTAACACCAGAGAGTAATAATGTGGTTCTGACTCAGTATCAAGATATTGCGTATTTTATAATACTTAAAAAGCCTCAGTCTCCAGCATAGCTGCCGACAGACACGCCGAAGAATTTTCTTCCACCTCTTCCTTGCCAAAAAAGTGTTCGTCGTCAGTTATTTATGGATGTTTCAACCGACAAGCTCGTGTCATTCTGGTACAAGATATAGCTCGCTCTTCACTCGCACATAGGTGATTGGTATGTCAGATTCCTCTCAACTCCGGGCAATTGCCCAAACATTTCGCCTCACAGGTTGGATTAGCTTCTGGACTCAGTTAGTGCTGGGTGTTATTTCTGGCGCAGTTTTGCTATTTGCCGTTTTTAGTCAGAGAACTGGCACCAATAATAATAATCCAGGCACTGGGTTTGGCGTCATCTTAGCAGTGAGCGGACTGATTGCCTTAGCTGTCAGCATTTATCTAGCTTTCCGTTATACCAGGATTGGTAGGCAACTTGAATCATCCAATCCCAGCAACCGTCCTCGCAAAATTGAGACTGTTCAGGTTGTACGGTTGGGATTGATTGTCCATTTGGTAGGAATGCTTGTAACTCTTTTAGGGGCGGAAGCGATCGTTGGCACTCTCTTAACAAAGTCATTGACAGTACCACAATTTGGTGGTGGAGTCTTAACTCAGGTTGATCCTAGCCGAATCATCCAATCACTAGATATTTTCGTTGTGCAAGCAAACACTAATACTGTTTTCGCCCATTTTGCAGGACTTGTCGCGTCGATTTGGCTTCTTAATCGCATTAAACCATAGTTTTAGTAGGGAGTCGGGCTTAACGGCTCCTCGCCAGTCTCTATTTTGCAGAAACTTTATTTTTGCTATCATGGCAAGGTAAAATTGCACAAACTCCAGCTAAAAGCCTACATCAATAAGGTACGACTGAGCCTATCTTATACGGCAAAGGTTGTTTGTTCTGACCTAGCCCTTCGGGCAAGGCAGAGGGCAGAAGGAAAAACGTGATTTTTTCTACCATTTACACATCTGTCCTTTGTCCTGCTTTGCCCAAATCGGGTCCAAGCCCCACCAAACCTTTATGTTGGTGGTCTTCAATCAATGGGGGTTCAAGTCCCTATTGTATTTTATTATACCTTCTGCCCTCTGCCTCCTGCCTTCTGCCTTTCTTTTTGACCTCTGGCAGTTCAAATTCAACACTTAAAGAGCGAGTGTATTCAGAACTTCCCCAGTTTCTATAAGACGTGAGAAAAATCTGTGCTGGATATTAAACAAATACGAGAAAATTCGCAATCAATTCAAGAAAGGTTAAATAGTCGTGGTGGGAACTATGACATTCAACCACTTGTGGAGTTAGATAGACTTCAACGCGACTTGGAAGCGAAGCGAAATCAACTCCAAGCACGCAGCAATGAAATTGCTAAATTAATTCCTGAAAAAATTAAAGCTGGTTGTAACCCTAATGAACCAGAAATTAAAGCGTTACGAGATGAAGGCAGTTCTACGAAAGCTTTGATTGGGACATTAGAACCTCAAGAGAAAGATCTACTGGCAAAAATTGAAGAACTTTTACTCTCACTTCCTAACTTGCCAGAACACTCTACACCCATTGGGAAGAATGAGGAAGAGAACGTAGAAGTTCGCTCTTGGGGTGAAGAGTACATTCCTCAGAACCGGAATATCCTTCCCCACTGGGAAATTGGCGACAAGTTAGGTATTCTTAACTTTGAACGCGCGGTGAAAGTGGCACAAAGTCGCTTTGTGACTTTAATAGGTGCTGGTGCGGCATTGGAAAGGGCATTAATTCAGTTTATGCTCGATCGCCAAATAGAAGCAGGGTATGTGGAAGTGATTCCCCCATTTTTAATTAACACCGAATCAATGACGGCAACAGGTCAACTACCTAAGTTTGCTGAAGAAAGTTTTAAATGCGCGGCTGATGATTTGTGGTTGACTCCCACAGCAGAAGTCCCAGTGACAAACCTCTACCGTGGTGAAACGATCGCATCTGATGACTTACCAATATACCACTGCGCGTATACTCCCTGTTTTCGCCGCGAAGCTGGTAGTTATGGACGCGATATGCGGGGATTGATTCGCTTGCATCAATTTAACAAAGTTGAATTAGTGAAAATAGTTCATCCTAGCACCTCATCTGATGAGTTAGAAAAATTGGTGGGAAATGCGGAAGCTATTTTACAGGCTTTGCATTTGCCCTATCGAGTTATGGAGTTATGTACTGGGGATTTAGGATTTGGTGCTGCTAAAACATATGATCTGGACGTTTGGCTGCCCTCTGCTCTTAAGTACCGAGAAATTTCCAGTTGTTCTAATTTCCAAGATTTTCAAGCAAGGCGGGGGCAAATTCGCTTTAAAGAAGGTGGCAAGAAGGGGACTCAGTTGGTACACACCCTCAACGGTTCTGGCTTGGCGATCGGACGCACAATGGCAGCGATTTTGGAAAATTATCAACTTGAAGATGGGCGGGTGCAAATCCCAGAAGCCCTACAACCATACTTAAGACGAGAGATACTGTAAATCGGAGTCTGTTGTTCTGACTCCCCTTTCCTGGAAAATATACCATTTGAGAGCAGTGCAGGAATGCAACGCCTCATTAGAATGGAGAGTAGTAGTAAAGCCTCAGCACGTTCATTAATTTTATCTATGTCAGTTTTAGCGGCGATCGCAGTCTTGGCTGTTCTGATCCTAGTACACGAACTAGGTCATTTCATTGCAGCAAGGTCTCAAGGTATTTATGTTAATCGCTTTTCTCTCGGGTTTGGTCCAACTATTTGGAAATACCAAGGAGAGCAAACCGAATACGCTGTCCGTGCCTTTCCTTTGGGTGGTTTTGTCGGCTTTCCTGATGATGATCCAGACAGTGATGTTCCACCCAATGATCCAAATTTGATGCGTAACCGTCCAATTTTGGATCGGGCGATCGTCATCAGTGCGGGAGTGATCGCAAATTTAATCTTTGCCTACTTGGTATTAGTTTTACAGTTAGGTTTAGTTGGCATTCCAGAAAAATATAACTATCAGCCAGGTGTCTTAGTACAGCCAGTCAATGTTGAAACCTCTGTTGCTTATAAAGCCGGAATCAGAGAAGGAGATATTATTCTTGCTGTTGACAATCAAGAACTGGGGGCTTCTGAAAATGCTACTTCCTTGCTGAGAAAAGAAATTCAAAATCATCCAGAGCAGGAGATTGCGCTCTTAGTTGAAAGAAACAGCGAACAATTGCTCCTGAAATTAACACCGACAAAAGGAGCAGACGGCAAAGGATTAATAGGCGTTCAACTTATACCAAACGGGAAACCTATTTATCGTCGCCCCAGTAACCCCATTGAAATCTTTAGCATTGCTGCTAAAAGATTCCAACAAGTCTTTCTGGATACCCTACGCGGTTTTGGACTGTTGATTACCAACTTTCAACAAACTGTTGGACAGGTTTCTGGACCAGTTAATATTGTGAAAGCTGGAGCTAAATTAGCAGCTGCTGACAATACAAATCTGCTATTTTTTGCGGCTGTTGTTAGCATTAACCTGGCTATCATCAATATTTTGCCTCTACCAGCTTTGGATGGAGGACAACTAGCTTTTCTACTGATTGAAGGTTTGCGAGGTAAGCCCTTGCCAGAGCGCATTCAAGAAGGTGTCATGCAAACAGGTTTAATGTTACTTTTGGGACTAGGAATTTTCCTCATAGTCAAAGAAACAACTCAACTGGAGTGGATACAAAAGTTATTCCAGTGATTAGTACTCGCAAACGCTCATCTAAAAAGCAACGAGCGATAGAAATTTTAGTTCGTTTGCAGCGTCTTTATCCAGATGCCATTTGCTCTCTAAGTTACCAAACGCCTGTACAGTTGCTAGTAGCAACGATTCTCTCCGCTCAATGTACGGATGAGCGAGTCAATAAGGTAACACCATCATTATTCGCTCGCTTTCCAGATGTAACGAGTTTGGCGAACGCTGATGTAGCAGAGTTAGAAAATTTGGTACGTTCAACAGGGTTTTATCGTAATAAATCGAAGAATATAAAATCCGCTTGTCAGATGATTGTCTCGGACTTTGGCGGTGAAGTGCCAAGGCGAATGGAACAGTTGCTGTTACTTCCTGGTGTAGCGCGGAAAACGGCAAATGTCGTTCTCGCTCATGCTTATGGAATTAATGCAGGGGTGACAGTAGATACTCACGTTTCACGCCTTAGCGGACGTTTGGGTTTAACCGAACACACAGATCCCATCCGAATTGAACGAGATTTGATGAGCTTGTTACCTCAACAAGATTGGGAAAATTGGTCAATTCGACTCGTTTATCATGGTCGTACTGTCTGTAAGGCACGTTCTCCTGCTTGTGATGTTTGTCAACTCTGTGATCTCTGCCCAACTGCATTTCACGTAATACAAGCAAAGGTGTCAGCAGTTAGAGACAGCAGTCAGAAGATTTCTGACTCGTAACTCAACAAGTAAACGAACGCTATATTATATAAGATGGAAAATCCTGTCTTTGGGTGAAATTACAAACTATATGGCAAAAAAGAGCATGATCGAGCGCGAGAAAAAACGCGCCAAAATGGTGGAAAAGTATGCTGATAAGCGGGAAGCATTGCTGGAAGAATTCAGACAAGCAGAATCTCCTCTTGACAAGCTTGATGTCCATAGACAAATTCAACAGCTTCCCCGCAACAGCGCACCAACCCGTCGCCGCAATCGCTGCTGGTTAACTGGTCGTTCAAGAGGTGTTTACCGGGACTTTGGTGTTTCTCGAAACGTCCTACGAGAATGGGCGCATGAGGGTCTTTTACCAGGCGTGGTTAAGTCTAGCTGGTAGGAACGTTAGTAGGGGCGGGTTTAATCTAGTAACTTGTCAGTAAAAACGAACAATCTTGGCAAACCCGCCCGTACAGTGGTTAGTCGTTAGTAGAACTTTTTGACAACTAACAACTAACAATTAATAAAAATTATTGTCCGCAACATTTATCAATTCCCAAACTTTCTAAGAGTAGATCGCTGACAGCGTTGGCGATCGCAAACTCTCCATAAAAACTTTTGGAAAAATCAAACCCCTGCATTTCAGTGACAATGGCAAGTACAAGAGATCCCAGATCGTTTTCACCTTCCATGCGTTGTCGCACGAAAATCTTTGCCACTCGTTCGGCAATATTATGATTAACTGCTTCTGGGATAAACTCTTTATCTAGCCACGGATGCAAACGCTGTCGCAACCATTCTCCCTCTAGTTCGGGATTTTTAGAAGGAGGCAAGGTGATGGGTGGAATTGGTTCAGTCATTTTCTCGCTCTTGGGTGTCATCCCCCGGCTAAAGCGCTGGGCTTCTCACCCTTCCATAGTATTTTTGATAGCGATCAGTCGATCATTTATCAACCTTATACTGAAAATAACTTTTGAATCAACCACCTCTTCACCATAGCTAAAAGAAAACTTTCAGCTAAGAGACTTCTAAGGAATAAATTACTTAAAAAAATAGAGATGATATCATGTTCGGTAAATGACTTATAAATAAAAGATAGGTACGTAGTTGAGGACAGTTCGGAGGAGGAGCCAGTGCTGCAG
>JAQYWP010001144.1 GCA_029379285.1 Rhizonema sp. PD38 | reverse complement strand
CAGTCTTTTCTCCTGAGATAGTCATTTTTGTGCAGCATTAACTGTTAAAACCTTGTGGCAATTAAGGTTTTAACCCATTAACAATTTGCCTTAGTAAATAATTACTATCTATGACCAAATTAAAATGATAATTAATTTACAGATGTGATTATTTATATAGGAAATCATGACAATTTTTATAAAGATTTTTCAATTATTTTATATCTTCCTTAACTATTAAGAGTTTATTGAAGAGGACCTCGGTAATTAAGTAAGTTTGAGCAAAAGAACTTTATTATGTAGATAAATGTTGAGATGCTATGAAACCGAAGAGAAACTGTACGGGCAGCTTTGACAAGATTGTTCGTTTTTACTAACAAATGATGAGATTAAACCTAAGAACACACTTATTCTGCTTCTGATAGTTAGGTAAAGCTGTGTTTATTCGCGCCAATCTACTTAGTCATTTGTTAACAAAGACTAATTGATGTATTCAACACTCCTGTTATAGCATTGCATAATAGAAATATGGACATTGCTGAATCAAAGCATGTATGATGCACCAATCGCGAAGTTGCAAACAGGTATTAAAACCTGGATTGAAACACTTGCCTTTGTGTAGAGACTTGTGGTAGCACACCCTAAAGGTAAAATTAAAAAAGAAGGAGTCAGAAGTCATTCGTCAGAATGAAGACGAGATGGGGATTTAAACCCCATCTCGTTGAAGACACCGTGCAGACGGTGGGGATTTAAACCCTTTGAGGAGGAGTCATTCGTACAGGAGATTAGTTCGGCGATTCGTTCTATTTTTCTCCGACTCCTGACTCCTGACTCCTGAGTTCTGTTCCTTAATTTAGAATTAATAATACGCGGATTTTTAATTGATCAAGTCGCCTTTTTTAAGCGGAGCCGTGTTAACCCTAACTCTCCTCTCTTCGGAGCGTGGAGAGGGATCTTCACCTGTTCGTGAACTGTATTCGATTATATATAGCAGTCCTCCGCGTTCTTTGTGAGAATTTAAATAAACCACAAAGAAATTAGGCCGCTCCTCTACTAAGAGCGATCGCTCGTCGTACAGCAGTATCCGCATTCACAAGCCCGTAACCGTAAGTCGTATCATAACCAGGTGTACCCAAATCAAAGGCTGTTTCAGATAGCACTGCTTTAACCTGCCCTGCAGTTAGATTCGGATTAATACTCCATACCAAGGAAGCAATTCCAGTGACATTTGGTACTGCTGCCGAAGTTCCGTTAAAAATATTACCTGCATTTCCTCCGTACCCAAAATTATATGGAGTAGATGTGGCAGTGTGAGTCGCAGTGGTTGTAATAAACTCAGAAGGTGCGACTAAAGTTAAACCATTTCCATAGTTGGAACCCCACCAATTAGGGTACGAAATACGAGTGCCTGGTGTTTCTGCATTGCCATAATAGTCCTTGGTTCCCCAAACAGCACCCACTGCAATAACATTACTGTATGTGCTTGCAAGATTTGCGGGACTCGCAAGACTATTAGTATCGCCATTACCGGATGCAAACACAAACAAGGCTTTATCTTGGTTATTTACTATGAGTTGATCGAATGCAGGAGTGTCACCACCAGCTAAACTGAGGTTAACAACCAAACGCTGACCTTGACTATTTGCCTGATTAATCAGTAGTTGTGTCGCACCAGCCAAATCGTAATCTCCCGCGTCACCACCGACAACATCAATATTGAAAACATCAGAATTCCAGTTGATGCCACTTATCCCTGTTCCATTGTTACTAGCAGCAGCAATCACCCCTTGAACTTGAGTTGCGTGTGAGAAACTTGACGACTCATCTAAATAGTTGTTACCAGCAAAAATGGTGGAGCGGAGATCGGGGTTAATCTTACCACTGCTGTCGGTTCCTAATCCTGTATCTTCAATTCCAATCAGGACTTTGCTAGAACCTGTCGTGAAACGCCATGCATCTGGCACACCTGTTATACCTAAGTTCCATTGCTGACTAAATAAAGGATCGTTCGGTACCACTGATAAATTAATTGTGGTGTCTGCAAATTTAAGGGTTTCAATGCCCGTTAATAAAATTTGACTGCCGTCTTTAAATGTGATCGCATCATAGACGCGATTCCCATTGCCAGAATTGTAAATAACACCTCCCGTTGCGGTGTTTGCATAATTTATACTAACTGTCGTCGAAGAAATTTGGGGCAGATCCAGTTTATCTCTCGCGCCACTACCAAAGTCTACATTACCGTTCCCAGAATAAATGCTCAAGCTATAGCCTGATTGGTAGGTAAATGTATCTGCCCTGAGAGTACCGTTTTCAATATGTACATTCCCAGCACTTTGGACTGTAATGGCCGTCGGGGATGATGTACTATTAGAAATATTAGTCGTCGGTTGTGTGCTGACATCAGTAGGGATTGGTGATATTACGCTACCAGTGGCAAGCTCTCCTGATGAACTCAGATTGTCGTCGGTATTAGGTGATTTATTAGTAGTGTTGCGATCGCCAATAGTGTATTGCAGTTGCACATTATTCGCAGATCCATCTACCCAATTGCTGAAATTGCTCGTATTGACTAGAGTTGTATTGCTGAGAGTATCCAAAGTGTTCCCAGCGTTATCAAAGGGCGTTATCCAACCAGTTAACTTGTTTTCTGTTTCTCCATTACTAATAGGGTAAACCGGAATATTGTTCGTGACTGGAGGTAAAGTCGTGTTGATTGATTGATTGAGATCACCTTCAAATTGAGAATAAGCTATGGCTTCACCAGGAGCGAAAATGCTATTCCCATTTGTATCCTGAATCGAATCAATGTCAGCGTAGGTGTTCCCATCGTCTAAGTAAGGGTCAAAACTGCTACTTGGTTGGTTGGGAAAGCTGTAGTAATTATTATCTCCACTATTAAGTCCATCAGTAAGTACTCTTGAGGTTGCTATAGTATTCAAGTCTATAGGAGCGTTTGTGAAGTTACTGAAATTTATTGACATGTTCTAATACTTATACCTAACAATACGTACTGCTACTAATACTGATAATCGGATTCCTCGTTGAAAAAATCACTCCTC
>JAQYWP010001143.1 GCA_029379285.1 Rhizonema sp. PD38 | reverse complement strand
ATATTACATTGCACTAATATAACCTAAGTTATTAGTTAAGTAAATATAGCATGTATTAGGTCATTTGATTACAGGAAATTCTTTCTTCCCTTATCTATGACTAATTAGATTATCAGCAATTACCTTCCTATTGTTATTCTTTATGATTTAGATACATCTGTCTTCAGTAAGGTTCAATACCAAACTCTCTTTTGATAAAGTGAAGCGTGATGGTAATTAATAGCAATCGGAGTTTAAGATGACATCCACTCAAACCAACGACCCAACCATTCGCGAACACGTTACAGCATTTCAAGCTTTAGATGTGGATACGCAGCTCGGTCTATTTTGGTTTATTTATAAGGAAATGGGCAGTTCTATAACCCCCGCAGCACCAGGTGCTAGTACTGTTTCCGAGACAGTTGCTGATGGTTTGTTTGCTCAAATTAAAGAAAAATCCCACGAAGAACAGTTGCAGTTTCAACGCGACTTAATTAATAAAGCAGACAACGAATATACTCGCATGTATGGCTCTCTGAGCGATACGACTAAGTTGCTTTTTTGGTATCGCCTCTCTCAAGGTATGCAAAATTTGACTATCATTCCTGTGCCCCCAGGCTACGAGCTTCCATCCGAAGCTAAAGAACTTTTGGAGAAAATTAAAGGATTGGAATTTGAGCAACAAATTACTCTTTTCCGCGACTATGTTGGACCTATGGGTGCAGAACCAAAAGCAGGTGCTGAAATCTAATATTTTCGGTTTTAATTCAATTTAGATTCCAACTTATAGATAAACATAGAGAAACAGCACACTTTTTTCTATGTTTATCTAGAGTTAATTTTCTAATGCCATTTCAAGATATTGATGCTTTTAACTTGGATTTTGCTTAAGCAGCACAAATTTTCAACTTGCAAGTCATAACTCCTAACTTTATTTAAGGTAGATATTTATGTTGAACGAAGATACGGTTGTCAGGAAAAATTTAGTTGCTAGAAAACATCTTGTTACTAGTCTGGTGACTGGCTTGATTATTGGTATAATTGCTGGTTCACCTATTGGCCGGTTTACTCATCAGTTTTTTCACCAACAACGTTTGGCTCAAGTTTTACTTTGCCGAGAAAATCATCGAAACCAACCTGCGGCAGTTGTTGATTCTCAGTGTGGTACACCATATTAAATTTTCGCGCTTTTAAGCCTGATAGAGATTAACAAACGTTATTAAGAAAAATAGGTTTGCCACCTTGGTTAACAGATTCTGTCAGATACGTGAGAATTTCTACTAACTCCAATCCCACCCAACCAGATGAAACTAGTGAGGGAGTATTGGTGAGGATACAGGTGACAAAGCGATCGCACATCCTTTGTAATGGTTCGCCAATTGCTATTTCCAGCACTTGCTGTGTTTGATTGACAGGAATAAACTGATTGTTGATGAGTGCAAATTCACCATGTTGTATGGTTAAAGGCGACTGCGACATTTCATCAAAAATCATCACCCCCGAACTTCCCACAACTCCGATTCGTCTTTGTTTATCGGGGTTGAGCCAGCAGAGGTGAATGTAGGCTTGAAAACCATCTGGATATGTCAAATTCACCCATACTAAGTCGGCTAATCCTTGCTTTTGAGGTAGTTCGTGAGCAAGTTCCCTACTCCCCTTTCCCTGTAGCCACACAGTACCCATTGCTTGTACAATAATTGGTCTGTGACCCAGCCAGTTGTTAAAGATAGCAATATCGTGAATGGCTAAATCCCACATTGCATCGACATCCTGACGGATCGGTCCCAAGTGGGTGCGAGTCGCGTAGCCATAACGTAAATTGCCCAATTGACTTGCTTGAATGACAGCTTGTCCTCGTTCAACTGCTGGATGAAATAAATAGGTGTGGTCAACCATCATCTGTCTTTGCTGTCTTTCTGCTAACTGACAAAGCAGAGAGCATTCGTGCGGGTTCAAAGTTAAGGGTTTTTCTGCTAAAACATGGTATCCCCAGTTCAAGGCATCGGTAATTAAGGAGTAATGCGTAGAAGCGGGAGTCGCAATCACTACTGCGTTCACCGAGACTTGCTTTATTGCTTGCCACTCTGTTGTCAGTAGTACACTTTCATCTAAGTTATACTGTTGTTTCACCACAGCCAAGCGTTCTGGGTTCGGATCGACGACTGCCACCACTATAACTCTTCGATGTTCTAAAAAATTTCGCAGTAAATGGACACCCCAACGTCCAACTCCAACAATAGCAATTTTAATCATTAGTCAATAGTCGTTGGTCAGAAGTCATTAATCAAGGATAATTTATTAACTATGAGCTTATCATTGATTATTTGAGTTCAGGGTTTTTCCTGAGAGTTCAATGATAAAAAAGCTACTTTTGCTGCCGCTTGTTCAGCCGTTTTTATAGATCGTCCTTTGCCTTCACCCAATTTTTTGTCATAGAGCCAAACTTCAGCAACAAAACGGTCTTGATTGTAATGCGGTTGATTGATTTCCACAACTCGGTATTCAGGTAAAACCTTAAAATGACCTTGAGTCCATTCTTGCAAAGCGGCTTTGTAGTTAAATTTGGCTGGATCGAGACGAATTTCTGCGGTTAGTTCTTTGAAGAGAGGATCTAACCAAGGTCGAATAAGTTCCAAATTGCTTGTGCTTAAATATAGCGCTCCCAAAACGGCTTCAAAAGCATCTGCTAATCTTGATTCTTGACCAAATTTATCGGCAACAGCACTACCCGTGACGAGTAGATAGAGTTCCAAACCGTATTCTTTTGCTAATCGGGCAAGGACGCGATCGCTAACCAATACTGAACGAATTGCTGCAAAATCCCCCACAGGACAATCTGGATAATTTTCCCATAACACTAAAGCCGCCACTAATCGAACAACCGCATCGCCAACGAACTCAAGTTGTTCGTAATTTGCTGATTCAGAGACAGTGGAATGAGTCAGCGCCAAGTCCAACAATGACCACTTTATAGCTGCTTGTGCGGGCAGACCAAATTTTTGTACTAGGCTTTCAAGCTGTCGCTGACGGCGTGGATAGGCAAGAGACATTAAAGGCGGGGGGGAG
>JAQYWP010000181.1 GCA_029379285.1 Rhizonema sp. PD38 | reverse complement strand
AAATATGCGTCATTCCACAGGCTTCGTCAGAGAAGCTGTGATCGCATACTTAAGTGTTGCTTCACATCGCATCTTCCTAGAACTTCTCCCCCAACTGCAAAACGATCCACACCCTTTAGTTGCAGATCAAGTTAAAGAGTTACAAAAAATGAAGAAAACTACTAACCACTAACTATTATGATAAATAGCGTTGACCGTTTATTATTTGTCCGACAAATCACCATTTTTAAGGAATTACGGGATGATTTTATCGTCCGACTGGCTTCAGTTATGGATGAAGTATTGTTTACTACTAATGATATCATATTTAGACAAGGAGAGGAAGGGCGATCGCTCTACATTGTTGTCTCAGGTCGAGTCAAAGTTTATATTAGCAATCAACAATTAGCGGTTTTTTCTCAAGGAGAATCCTTTGGTGAGATGTCAGTATTTGATGCCCAACCTCGTTCTGCTTCTGCAACAGCTTTAGAACCTTGTAAATGTTTGGAACTGACGCAAGAACAACTCTACAATGCGATCGAAGAAACTCCGGAGATCGCCATAAATATCATTAAAGTTCTATCTCGTCGTATTCGAGAACTGAATGACAAGATTAGTACAATCTAGTATCTCAAACTAAGCCAGCAAATCTCTTCATCCTCCTCATAGATTCCTGCTCGACTCACAGTATGAGAAGGAAAGAAAAGGAGTTTATTGCCTATGGGTGTTTGCCCATTCATCCGGGGTGGCGGTTTTGTAAAATGGACTTTTGGGTTCAACACTGCTAATTTCCCTGGTAAATCAACGCCGCTCTGTTCAACTTAAGGCTCAGGAACTGCTACAGAACCTTATTCTCAAAATGCATGTTGGTGTGCTGTTACTGGGACCGCAGTGGGAAATCCACTTAAGTAACCCAGCTGCTTGTATTTTACTGGGTCGAACAGAAAGTCAATTGCTTAACACAACTGCTTTTAGTACCGATTGGGATGTGATTCGCTCTGATGACATCCCTTTCCTCAATGAAACCTTCTCGATGCCACAGTTACGGCAAACTAAGTGTGGATTACGGAATGTTGTCGTGGGTATATACCGTCCTATTACCCAAGACCGGGTATGGTTGCTAGTAAATGCCGAGCCGCAACTTGCCGCAGATGGCAGTGTGGAGCAAGTTATCTGCACTTTGAGTGACATGACCGAGCGGAAGCAAGCAGAAGAATTACTGCGTCGCACTAATTCAGTTTTGAAGGCTCAACAAGAGGCAGCAATCGATGGAATTTTTTTGGTTGACGAGAACAGACAGGTTATGTCGTACAATCATCGCTATCAGCAGATGTGGCAGATTCCTGATCATGTTATGAAATCAGGTGATGCCATAAAGCTGCTTTCCTTTGTGCTGTCAAGTCTAAAACAGCCACAAGACTTCGTTGATCGGGTGGAATTTTTGTATGCACATCCTCACGAACAAAGCCGCGATGAAATTTACTTAAATGATGGGCGCATTTTTGACCGTTACTCAGCCCCTGTGCTTTCTCCAGAGGGCAGCGGAACATTTGGTAGAATCTGGTATTTTCGAGACATAACTGAACGTAAGCAGGCGGAATTAGAGAGATTACAATTAGCTAATCACATCAAATTGCTGCTCGAATCGACAGATGAAGGCATTTACGGCATCAATTTACAAGGATACTGTACGTTTATTAACACAGCCGGAGCTAAAATGCTTGGTTATAAGCCCGATGAGGTTATAGGTCGGGATATGCACAAGTTAGTGCATCATAGTTACAGCAATGGCTGCCCTTACCCTAATGGTCTATGTCCGGTCTTTCAGGCTTTCCGCATGGGACAAAGTTGCCATGTAGACAGCGAAGTTTTATGGCATTCGGATGGGACTGCTTTCGCTGCTGAGTATTCTTCTTATCCGATAATCGAGAGCCTTGAAATCAAAGGTGCTGTTGTGACCTTCCGCGATATTACACAGCGTAGACAGGCAGAGGAAGCATTGCGACACTCGGAAACACAACTGAGAGAACAAGCGACCAAGTTGGAACACACATTGCACGAACTACGACAAACGCAAGCACAGTTGATTCAGACTGAAAAAATGTCCAGTCTTGGTCAAATGGTAGCAGGCATGGCTCATGAAATTAACAACCCGATCAGCTTTGTCTACGGCAATATTCAGTACAGTAAAGAGTATATTCAAGACTTGCTGAAACTGCTACAGCTTTACGAAGAACAATACCCTCGACCAACACCTGCCATTCAAGCACACCTTAAAGACATTGACTTGGAATTTATTAAAGATGACTTACCTAAAATGCTGCATTCCATGGAAATGGGTGCAGAACGCATTTGTTCTTTAGTTTTATCGCTACGCAATTTCTCTCGCCTTGATGAAGCACAGGTAAAACAAGTTGACTTACACGAAGGTATTGACAACACACTATTAATTCTCAATCACTATCTCAAAACTGGGATTACCATCAGCAAGCAGTATGATGACTTGCCCTTAGTAGAATGCTATCCTGATCAGATGAACCAGGTTTTTATGAATCTCCTCAGTAATGCGATTGATGCTTTGGAAGAGTCATTACTCATCAGGAGCTACCCTGTGCAAGAGAAAAGTCTCAGCGAGGGTTTTATTCCCGAGATAAGTTCTTATGAGTGTTTCCCCGCGAAAGAAACTGGTCGTCGCGTTGAAGCAAGTGACGCTGATTTATCATTGGTAAGGAATAAAGGAGAAAAAAGAATTCCTACTATTCATATTCGTACAGAAGTCATTGAGCCAAATCTAGTGAGAATTCACATTGCTGATAATGGTCACGGAATCCCATTAGAAATTCTAAACAAGATATTTGACCCCTTTTTCACAACGAAACCCGTCGGTAAGGGCACGGGTTTAGGACTTTCAATTTGCTACCAGATTATTGAAAAGCATCAAGGTCAACTCTCGGTCAATTCCCAAATTGGTCAGGGAACAGAGTTTGTAATTACTCTGCCAATTCAATGTGAGCAAGAGTATACGGAATCTTTAGACTTAAAATTGACTGACACCCAATTAGGCAGTAGTAGCATGTTTCTCTAAAAGCATATCCTACTATTGCGGTAAAACAAATCTTCCCTTTCTTATACTTACAGATAATACCTAAATTAAATGTTACAAAATTATCTTTACTTCTGCTCTGAATGACATCTTAAACTCAGTTGCTCAAAATAGTTAACAAGCTACTGATAATCTGTTTGATGATCACTTCTGTTTAAACATCAGGCATTGTTCTAGAAATTTCTGCGGAATTTCTGGACAATCTCCCCAGTGCATGTGAATATAGGAAGCGTGTAGAGAAGGAGGCAAATTCCATCCTTCACACCCTGTAGATTCTTCGGTGTCACAGCGATAAGTTTGAAACATGGGAAAATCGGGAATTGATGTTAACCGGGAACGATGAAACTCATGTCCGTATACGGTTTTACCTGCTTGTACTAACAGACTGTCATGGAGCGCAACGGCTCGACGATAACCTAAATTAAGACGTCCACCCATGATGGCGGTTGTCGGTAATACTCCCACCATCGACCAAGACTTGCCTTCAAAATCAACTATCTGCTTACATAAATACATCAATCCTCCACACTCAGCTATTGTGGGCATTCCTGCCAGGATTAAAGTTTTCACAGCTTGACAAGCATTGGTATTTGCTGCAAGTTGTTGGGCAAAGACTTCTGGAAAACCACCGCCAAAATACATTCCTTGCACAAAGTCTGGTACAGCATCTTCTAATGGACTCCAGAAAACCAGTTCTGCACCAAGCTGTTGCAGCAAGTCGAGATTATCTTGGTAGTAGAAATTGAAAGCGCGATCGCAGGCAACGGCTATTCTGATTGAGAGAGGGCGAGAGGGAGAGAAATTGCTTCCTTGTCCTCCTTGTTCCTGCGTCTTCAACAGTGGTAATAAGCGTTCCCAGTCGAAGCAAGTATCGCCTAAATCAGCAAGTCGGTCAATTAATGCCTTCATTTGAGGGAGTTCTGCTGTGGGTACTAAACCCAAATGGCGATCAGGAATTACGATGTTATCTTCACGACGCAGGACGCCGAGAATTGGTAATTTTAGGGGTTGTAGGGCGTTTTCTAGTAAAGATAAATGGCGATCGCTACCAACTCGATTGAGGACTACCCCAGTCATTTTAATTGTGGGATCGAAGGTACAATAACCATGTGCGATCGCAGCTACAGAACCAGACAACCGACTGCAATCTATGACTAATACTACAGGTAAATCCAGCAGTCGCGCTATATGAGCCGTACTGCCAAAATTGGTCACTTGTCCTTCGTCATTCTCTTTTACAAATGACGAAACGCCATCAAAAAGCCCCATCACCCCTTCTATGACAGAATATTCACATTGAGTATGATGTGTAAAACACTGCTTGATGTAAGTAACAGATGTCAACAATGGATCTAAATTACGACAAGCACGATGAGTCACGTACTGATGAAACATCGGATCGATATAATCTGGACCAACTTTGAAAGATTGTACTTGCACACCCCGTCGGTGTAAAGATGCCAAAAGGGTGAGTGTGACAGTTGTCTTACCCACCCCACTGCGTTCTCCTGCAATAACTAAAGTCATAAAAAAGTTAGTTGTTCTTTTTGACAACTAACTATAGCAATCCTATTGAATTTTTGAAAATCTAAGGCTACGATTCCCGACAACTGTTACGAAGTCGGGAATCTCATAGGATTGCTATATTAACTCCTAATTTTAGTTGTTCTTTTGAGAACTAACTATTAGCAAGATTAAGCAACTTAGCTGTCACCGCAAGACTTTCTTCAAACAGAGCTTCTCGTCCCCAACGTTGTACCTGCTGACTCAGCAAAACTTCTGCTTTTTGTTCTGAAAGTGAAGTTACCTGTTGAAACACACCACTAGACTGGGCACCACCTTGTGTTTCCATCCGCATACAACCCCCTGTTTCAGAACAGATCAGTGTACCAGCGTTTGCCTGTGGATTGGTCGAGTTTAAACGCAAAGCAATCAAGTCACCAGCAACTTCACCTATATCAGCGACTGGCACACCTGCTAACTCGACTTCTATTTGCCGTTGTTCTTTGCCAACAAACTGAATTTTCGTAATGTCGTAATCGCCCTTTTCTTCTTGAAAGGAAACTGGAAGCCAATCTAATCGACTTGCCAGCCAACTCACAAACAGCAACGCTTGTACGGGATTACCTTTTTCGTAATCAATGTTTACTCTATCGACTTCTGCCAGAACAGAACGACGCTGTGGTGGATCGTAGGCTTCAGCAGTCAACTCTTGCCATCCTAAGAGACGACGCCAGTTAAGATCCGCTAAGGGCACCCCACTTTCTACCAACTCTTGAAGTCTAAGCAGATCGACTTCTGGCTTGTTAAAATTACAGGAGTCTACGATAACGTTGTTACATACTCCTGCCAGTCGCTTGAATAGTGGGTTGCTGGGGTCTGGCGTTGCTTTCCACCAGATAAACTTGGGCAAGCCGCCAATCAACAATGACGGAATCATCCCACCCACTCTTTCCAAGGCAGCAGCTGTTCCACTCAGTGTAATGTATTCGCAGCAGACGAGTGTACTTGACGATTGCTTCTGGATGGGGCAATAAGCTGAGACTTGCGCCTTCACCCCTTCGTCTTCTCCAGCTATGGGAGACAGGGTAATAATGCGGCAAGGGTTGCGGAGGGCAATTTCATCAGCGATCGTTGGACTGCTTGCATTTATGCCAGAAACTCCAGCACCAGAACCATTCTCTGCTGTCAACCCAGCGCCCTGACGTTTGGCGATTTCTTCCCGCAATACAGCTAGAGTTTCAGGTGTCGCTTTTCCAGTATCTGGTAGTTGATGCTTCTTTTGTAATTCCCGCAGAGCCGTTTGTGTTTGCGGTCCAATAATGCCATCAATTGGACCGTTATAAAATCCCAAAGCAGCTAACAGAAACTGAGTTTCTTCTGGTTCGTAAACCACTAAACTAAATGTTGTTGCCCTCGTAGCTGCAGGCAGTGCACCGTCCTCACCAGCAATGCCGTAACTTTGCCAAATTTGATTCAGTTCCGCTTCAATGTCTGAAAGCGAGATATCCTTCGGTGCTTGAAGTGAAAAAATAGTCGGAGATTGGGAAGTCATAAGAGTTTTGAGTTGTGAGTTTCGTTTTTCTATAAGTGAGGAGTTAGGAGTTAGAAGTTAAGAATAAAAATTTGTAACTCATCACTCCTCACTCATAACTCCTCAATCTTTACAGTCTGCGCCAGCGACGACCATCTTGGTTAATCAACAATTCTGCTTCGGCTGGTTCCCAGGTGCCAGCTTCATATTGAGGGACGGACGCTGGATCTGAGGGTGCATCCCAGACAGAAAGGGCTGGTGTGACAACCTGCCAAGCCGCTTCCACTTCGTCTGCTCTTGTAAACAGTGTCTGATCGCCCATCATACAATCTAGTAGCAGGCGGTCATATGCATCGGAAGTTGCTTGGATGCCGAAGGAACCATAAGTAAAGTCCATATCAACAGAACGAGTGCGAAACTCTGCCCCAGGCATCTTGACATCGAAACGCAGGGAAATACCTTCATTGGGCTGGATTCGTAGTGCCAAAATATTGCCACTCATATTATGTGCCACAGATGTAAACATCCGAGAAGGAACTTCGCGGAAGTGGATCGAAATCTCACTTACTTTCTTTGGCATCCGTTTCCCTGTCCGTAGGTAAAAAGGAACACCATGCCAGCGCCAGTTATCAATTAAAAACTTCATTGCAACATATGCTGGTGTTGTGGAGTCAGGTTTAACTCCAGGTTCTTCACGATACCCTGGTACAGGTTTTCCCTTCATCCACCCAGCACTATATTGACCCCGCACTGCTGAACGATGTAGATTGTGTACATCAGCCAAACGAGTTGCTTGGAGTGCCTTCACTTTTTCTGTACGTATGCTGTCGGCATCCAGGGAGTTGGGTGGCTCGATCACAGTTAGGCAGAAAAGTTGCATGAGGTGGTTTTGCAACATATCCCGCAATGCGCCAGAGTTTTCATAATACCCAGCCCTGTCTTCCACTCCCACAGTTTCTGCCACAGTAATCTGAACGTGGTCAACAAATTGGCGATTCCACAGTGGTTCAAAAATCGCATTGGCAAAGCGAAACACCAGCAAATTCTGAACTGTTTCTTTACCTAAGTAGTGGTCAATGCGATAAACTTGATGTTCTTGGCAATACTTCTGTACCACTCGGTTCAGACTTTTGGCAGAAGCTAAGTCTCTACCAAATGGTTTTTCGATCACTAGACGATGTTTGTAAGGATCGTCTAACATTCCGGCAGTTCCCAGCTGCTTGATTCCCTCAGCAAAGAAATTCGGAGCTACCGAGAGGTAGAATATTCTATTACCCCGCGTTCCTCGTTTCTCGTCTAGTTCGTGTAACAACTTGTTGAGTTTCTGGTAACTCTCTGGGTTGTCCATGTCCCCAGAACAGTAGAACAAACCTTGGGAGAAGTCTTGCCAGAGTTCCTCAGGACCGATCCCGTCAGAAAACTCCTCAATACCTTGCCGCATCTGTTCGCGGAAGTAGTCATCACTCCAATCTCGACGTGCTACCCCAACAATGGTAGTTTCTGGTGGAATGCGCCGTTCCCGACGCAATTTGTATAGTGCCGGTACGAGTTTGCGTTGGGTGAGATCCCCAGAAGCACCATAGATGACTATGATCTGAGGTTCGGGCATTCGTTGCTGTTGCAGACCAACGCGCAACGGATTTTCCAATAGGCTGACCATAATGATTTTGTTGGTTGTTAGTTGTTGGTTGTTAGTTGTTGGTTGTTGGCTGTTGGTTGTTGGTTGTGAGTCGTGAGTCGTGAGTCGTGAGTTGTTACTACTAACGACTCACAACTCATCATTAACCATTAACCTTTAACTACACTGGAGACAACTGCTTGACTTTATTTTCCAAGGAAGCCATCAGTGACTCGAAGGGTTTGACAAACTTGTCAATACCTTCAACCAGCAACTCGTCCATCACTTTATTGATGTCGATGTTGACATCTGGGTCTTTGAGGCTTTCAATCAGATTGTAGGCTTCGTCTACGTTTGTTTCGATACGACTGTTTACGTCACAGTGGTCCGCGCAAGCTTCAATCGTTGCAGGTGGCAGGGTGTTTACGGTTTCGGGCCCCACTAACTCATCGACATACATAACGTCGCTGTAGAGAGGATCTTTGGTGCTGGTACTTGCCCAAAGTAACCGCTGCACTTTTGCACCTTTTGCCGCCAAAGCCTTCCAACGATCGCTGTCAATAATCTTTTTGTACTCTTGGTACGCAATCTTGGCGTTTGCGATCGCCACTTTTCCTTTAACTGCGCTCAGCTTTGCTTCTACACTCAAGTCATCAACGCCTTTTTTCATTTTGGCGTCAATTTTACCGTCAATATTGCTATCAATCCGGCTGAGGAAGAAGCTGGCTACAGAGGCAATTTTGCTAATATCCTTACCTTCGCTTGCTCGTTTTTCCAATCCGCGAATGTAAGCCCAAGCTGAGTTTATGTAACTTTCTACCGAGAACAGCAGTGTCACGTTGACATTGATCCCATCAGCTATAACCGCTTCTACTGCTGGTAACCCTGCCTCTGTACCGGGGATTTTGATCATGACATTTTCCCGACCAAGTTCTTGGTAATATCGGCGGGCTTCATTGATTGTTGCCTCTGTATCATGAGCAATTGTTGGTGGGACTTCTATGCTTACATAACCATCTAACCCCTGAGATGATTCATACACAGGACGCAGAATATCACACGCATTCTTGATATCTTTAAAAGCCAGTGATTCGTAAATTTTGTAGGTTGGTAATTTCGCCCGAATTCCGGCTTCAATGTCAGCATCGTAAATGGCATTACCTGCGATCGCTTTTTCAAAGATAGCTGGATTGGAGGTAATTCCACAGATCCCTTTATTTTCGACCAGATCTTTCAATTCCCCGGACTGCACGATATCTCGGCTCAAATTATCCATCCAGATACTTTGACCGTAATTTTTAATTTCTAGTAGATGATTGGTTGTCGAGCTCATGAGTTTGTTTGACTCCTTAATGTTGTTGGTTGTTGATTATTAGTTGTTAGTTGTCAGCTGTAAAAAGATGATTAACTCCTAACTCCTAACGCCTAATGTCTAACTCCTTCTCTAATGCCCGTTTTGAATAAACGATTCTACCTTTGCTACATCCTTTGGGCTACCAATAATCAAAGGAGTGCGCTGGTGTAGTTTTTTGGGCACTACATCTAAGATATCTACCATTCCTGTTGTCGCACGACCACCTGCTTGCTCAAGCACGAAAGCTAGAGGAGCAGATTCATAAAGCAAGCGCAATTTACCTTCTGGCTGTGGAAGCGTGCCTGGGTAGAGAAACACACCGCCTTGAAGCAGTATTCTATGGATGTCGCTAACCATTGCCCCACTATAACGAGCAATATAGCCTTCCGTTCTATGGACATAGCGAATATATTCCCGAATCGACTCATCCCACTGCCAAAAATTCCCTTCATTAACGCTGTAAATAGACCCGTGAGCGGGAATCCGGATATTTTCTTCTGTAAGGATAAACTCTCCCAGGCTAGGGTCAAGGGTAAATGAATGAACGCCCTTACCTATAGTATAGATCAGCATCGTGCTGGGACCATACAGTATATATCCAGCAGCGATTTGTTTGCGTCCATTTGAGGAAAGCAAGTCGGTGGCCTCACCGTGATCTATTCCTTCCTGTTGCCGAATTGCGAAGATAGATCCCAAACTGAGATTGTTATCAGTGTTAGATGAACCGTCAATCGGGTCATACAGCAAACTATAGCGACCAATAGGACAATTCTCGGGAATATAATACGGTTTTTCCATTTCCTCGGAAGCAAGGCGGCAGACTAAGCCGCTTTGCTTAAAAACTGCGATAAATACATCATTGGCAAAGACATCCATCTTTTTAACGGATTCTCCTTGCACGTTCATTTCCCCAGTAAATCCGAGAACCCCTTCCATTAAGCCAGAATGACTGAGGCGACGAGCAATCAGTTTACCTGCTAGGGCAATACGATTCATCAGCGCACTCAAATCCTGTGCATCAGGTGAAAAGCTTTGAAGTTGCTGTAGGACGTGACGGGATAATGTTGTACAATCACGATCTAAGCCTTTATCTGTGATGTTGTTGAGAGGCAACTCTAAAGACTCTGGCGCTTGAGCCATTTTTTTATCCTCCCTTGAGATTGGGTATTAGTTTGGTTCATCCCGTGGGTCGCAATTTGTGTTGCTGCTTCTATCTTAGAAACCTAAGTGACCAATTGAAGTGTGATTTTATATAAACTAAAGAAATGAACCGCTTTTTAGTCTTTTGCTACGCACAATCACTATTGTTCAAATGCTGTTCTTGAAAAAATGTACTTAACTTTATGTACTTATAAATACATTTTTAATGAAAAGACTTCTATGAAAGTAATCTGTAGAAGGTGTATTGATAGAAAAATAACTCAGCAAGCCAAAACTTTGTAGTCAGAATAACCATTGGATGCAAGCCCCGTTCCTAAATTTAGGGGTCCATAAGGCATAGAATCTGTATTCTGCATGTCTGTTAAAGAAACTTATTTACTATATACGACATTAAACTTGACATGGTAAAACCGACAAGCTATCATAACTTAACTTATGATGACAACTTGTCGGATAGATTTCATTCCCTTGAGAGATTCTCTTTTGTTTATCGTCAATTTCAGCTTATGCCTTGCATAACTAGAAAATATTTTGCTAAGATCATCGTCTATTAGATTTCAAGAGTATTGTTTTTTCTTCCAATTCTCTTCTCGGTTATCCTCTCGCGGTTTAGCTTTATTAACTCTGAGTTGACGTTCCATCCATTCAGCACCATCAAGTTCTGTGATAGCTGTGTCTTCTTGAGAATCTTCACTCATCTCAACAAAAGCAAACCCGCGCATTCGACCAGTTTCGCGATCTGTCGGTAAAACTACTCGTTTTACCTCGCCATATTCAGAAAACACTTCTTTTAAGTCGGCTTCAGTAGCACGGTAAGAGAGATTTCCAACGTAAATAGTCATTTGGCTCACATTAGTCGCAACGGAAAGCGATGAGTACAACCTAATATAAAAGCAGGTAAAACATACAGCAAATCTTGCTTATGTCTTCTCTGATTTATGGATGGCAAATTTTGCTGCGGCAGGTAAGCAACCGAATAGGTCACACTATCTGCTACTTTACCAAATATCGGACGTAACTTCGCCTACGCTAGAATGGTAGCTGATTATGACATTTTTTTAAGTATTACAT
>JAQYWP010001142.1 GCA_029379285.1 Rhizonema sp. PD38 | reverse complement strand
CCTTACCCCAAGTACAATATCTTGGCTTTGAATCATTTCTCCCATCGTTACCACAATTTTGCGTTCACCTTCATAGGGGTAACGCCCGTGTGCAGTAAGCATATTATCTAGCATCAAAATGTCTCCTTTCTGCCAAGGAAAGCTTGTCTTCGCCTGCTGATAAATTTCATTAATTTCTGCAATAACTGATTCTTCTATAGGAGTTCCGTCACCGTAGTACACGTTACGCGGTAACTTTTTCTCTTCAAATAAAGACAACAAAGATGCTCGAACTTCTGCATCTAAATACGCTATATGGTGTAACTGTATTTGATTGAAAAATACTTTTTCACCACTGTTAATATGTACTGCAAGTGCTGGACGAACTTGACAAGTCACTAAACTATTACTATCATACCATTCAAAATCGATTCCAGCCTGACGACAGTAATTTTCTACTATAGATTTGTCATTGGTGCGAAAGAAATTTTGCCAGCTTACATCTAGACCATCAGTGTAATGACGAGTATACATTAATTGTTTTTCTATCAATCGTTCTCTTAGTTTAGGACTAAGGAGTTGATAAGCTTTTCGACAGTCTACAATTGGTGTTTCTCCACCTTGTTCAGCAGGTTGTACACAGAAAAACCAGATTTTTAAAGGAAACTGATGTAAGTGAGAGCTTTCATTGTGGAAAAGGATAGCTGTATTGTTTGGGTAAGGAGTTGAACCATAAACTTTACCGCTTTCTCCAGCACGAGGTAAGTCGCCATACTCACCAAATAAGTCTGGGCAAATTGCCTGGGCAATACTTTCAAATTCTGAGATAGAATTTACATGAAAACCTCTAAATAGAATCGTTCCATGTTTCAACAATTCTGTTTCTAGAAATTTTTGGTTATTTTTAGCCCAAGCCACAAAATCAATCTCGTCAGTATCCGGCTGAATTAAAAGAGGAAATGTTTGCCCTGGTTGGAGATAAGTCGTCTTGATTAATCTTTCTTGTGATAAACTTACTGCTTTGGGAGCAACGCTAATAAATTTTTCTCGCTTGAACGCTTTGCGCTCTCTTTTTTGTAAAACTTGTTGTTCTCTTTCGGCGTCAGTCAGCATTTCTAAATTGCCGATTCGCACATCAGGTTGGGACACAATGCTGTTTAGCAGTTTCTGGAAGTTGTCTGTCATACGAGTGATGGTTGTAGCATCAAAAAGATCGGAGTTGTACTGCCACTTGCCTAAGATACCCTGCTCTGTTTCTGTCAGAAATAGCGCTATATCAAACCTTGCTATTCTATTTTCAAATTCTAACATGCTTAATGTCAGCCCAGGCAATTCTAAGGGCGGCATAGGGGCATTCTGGAGTACAAATAATACCTGAAATAGTGGTGGCGTTTTGCTCAAATTACGCTCAGCTTGCAAAGCCTTAACCAATTGATCAAAAGGTAAATCTTGATGAGCATAGGCTCCTAATGCCACTTGGCGCACTCTTTTGAGCAACTCCTGGAAACTGGGGTTACCAGAAAGGTCGGTGCGTAAAACAAGCAAGTTGACAAAAAAACCAATTAATGGTTCTATTTCAAAGCGATTACGGTTAGCAACATCGGTACCAACAACAATGTCATCCTGATTTGTGTAACGTTGTAGTAATACTTGAAAACCTGCCAGCAGAGTCATGAATAAGGTAACACCCTCTTGACGCGAGAGTTTTTGCAGTGCTTTAAACTCTTTGGAGGGAATGACGAAGGATTGAGTAGTACCCTTGTTGGTTTTAACTTCTGCTCGTGGACGAGTTGTAGATAATTGCAACACAGGTAGATTGTTCCCCAATTGCTTCTTCCAGTAAGCGAGTTGAGCTTCCAATACCTCACCCTGCATCCATTGTCGTTGCCACACAGCAAAATCTGCATACTGGATGGGCAGTTCTGGGAATGGGCAGGCTTTTCCGGCACAGAAGACTTCGTACAGTACTCCTAATTCTTGAACCAACACACCCATTGACCAGCCATCCGAGACAATATGGTGGATTGTGAACAATACTATATGCTCTTGCTCGTGGATACGTAGGAGAGTACATCTTAGTAACGGACCTTGAATGAGGTCAAAACAGCATTGCGATTCCCCTGTAATGATTCGTTGAACAAGAGTTTCTTGCTGTGCTTCTGGTAACTCCCGCAAGTCTACTACTGGTATTCTTACAGTTAGGCTTGGGGCGATCGCCTGAAATGGTTGCCCATCTACCATATAAAAAGTAGTACGCAACGCTTCGTGACGACGGACTATTTCACCCAAGCTCTGCTCCAAAGCAGCGACACTTAGGGAACCAAAGAGGCGTAATCCAGATAACTGATTATAGGTAACGCTGTCAGGATCTAACTGCTCCAGCAACCATAATCTAGCTTGAGCAAAAGACAGTGGCAAATTGCCATCTCGGGAAACGTGCACAATGGCAGGAGCCTCTAACCTTTGTCCTAGCTTCATCACTGTCTCAATCTGCTTGGCCAAGCCAGCTATGGTAGGCTCTTCAAATAAATGACGCAGGGGTAGTTCAAGCTCAAAGGTATCACGTACGCGCGACATGAGTTGAGTAGCAAGTAAAGAATGTCCACCAAGTTCAAAAAAGTTGTCGTCAATTCCCACTTGCTCAATACCGAGAACCTGAGTCCAGATTCCTATCAATACTTCCTCCAAAGGGTTACGCAAAGCTAATAAAGCATCTTGCGACTGATGATGATCGCACTTATCAAAACTTCTAATTCTGGGAATTTGTTCGCCAGGAATTTTGTCTAAAAGTGTTATAATTTTTTGTTCTGGATTGGCAATGATGTCTTGCAGCAAGGTTTGGAAATGCTCCAGAATTTGGGTAACGTTACTTTGATCCAAGCGGCGTCCATCGTAGACAAGTTGAGATATTAACTCTGAACTTTCTTTTACCTGAAGGATAAGAGCATATTTGGTTTGTGTACCTTTGAAATGGCGATCAAGTATTTCGACAGTTAAATCGGAGGAATGTCCGAGGTTAAGGTCCAATGGATAATTCTCGACAACTACAATGCTCTCATAAAAGGGCAAAACTCCAG
>JAQYWP010000180.1 GCA_029379285.1 Rhizonema sp. PD38 | reverse complement strand
TTCAATAGCTGAGGGAACGTACAGTAGTCGGTAATTTATTTGCTGGAAATCACCTAGAAGACATAATCGCTAGTCTAATTGACGGCAGTGACCGTGATGTCTTTATGCGTCAGGCGTAGAGTTTGCGATCTTACAATCCATTGCCAATTAAAATAAACGGTGCCCAATAGTAAGGATGAGAGACGTTAACGCGAGTTGAGGTTTGTTGACTTGGTTTACCAGGGATGGGTTCGGGATTAATCGCCCCTCGCTTAATATCCTCTAAAGAAACCTGTTTGCCGTAAAGTAAAGATAATTGGGCTAAACGTAAAGCCTGTGCTTTTGTGATGGGTGTCTTTGAGTGAGCGAGATTACCATAAAAATTCTCCATCAATTGCGCTGTACTGGAGTCATCAACTTGCCACAAGGAGGCGATCACGGATTTTGCCTTGTTGTTCAAGAAGTTAGAGGCAAAGGTATTAATTTCTACACCATCTTGTCGATCGGGACTAGCAAGAGCGGTTTGACAAGCTGATAGTACAACCAGATGAATATCACTTAATCCTGTCAACTGATAAATTGAATCTGGAGTCAGTTCTTCACCAGTACCCAACAGAATGTAAGATTTATTTGCACTTTTAGGATCAAAAACACCGTGAGTAGCGAGGTGCAAAATTTTGTGTCCTTTGAGGTTGTCTCTTAAAGTACGAAAGTCAAAGTTATTATTGAGGTACTTGTCACCTGGGTAAATTCCCTGTGGAACACTAGTATTTTTTCTGACAATGGCATCTAATTCTTTTGGGACATTGTGTAAAGCGGAGAAACCAGGACGAGCCTCTGATAGTCCCATTGCTAATACTGGTGTATTTTGCGTTTCTGTTGGTAATTTTTCCTTAGTATCCGTTAAATCTGCGGATGGCGCAATATAAATTGTGTATTTCTCAATCAAATATTGTTTTCCATCATATAAAGCACTCATCGGGACATAGCGTATAACCCGATCTAGTGCAAAGACGAGATTTTTTATTGAACTACCCCTCAATTCTGCTTCAATCGGTTTAATCAGCCAGTTGTGAAGTTTTTGACTAGCTGCTTGCACTTGAGAAATCTCCGCAGTACCACAATTAACTCCTGGTTTCTCGCAATGTTCCATTAACTGACGAAACTCATAAACTGCGTTTCCTAATTCCTTGCGTCTAACAGTCACCGGAATAGTTTTGACGACACTACCTTGGGCGTACAATTGTATGATGAGTTCCTTTTCTGTCACCAAAGGGTAAATCATCACTGTGTCTGGTTGCGCTTCGACAATTTCTCTAATTTTTCCTAAGTTTTTAGGATCGAAGAAAGTATCATCGGTTTGACGATTTTCCCGGATTTCTTTGTCATGTGCCTTCAATTGTTCAGTATACTGGTGAATCAGCTGACCTTCTTTATCCTTAAGTTCTACACATTGTTGAGTGTTTTTCCCTTCACACTCACGAATTTGGCTTCCCAAAGCAACTAGAGGCTGACTAATATCGGGTACTTTTGTCTCTGTTGGTGTTAGGGGGATTTGGGGTTTGTCAATCGTCCCTTTCCCAGTACTATTAAAATCACGGATTTCTTGTCCCCGCAAAAGTTCTTGGACATACAGCGCTTCTTTATCCCGTTTTTGGGAGAGTAACAATTCAGCCAGTTGGCGATAAATATCTGATACTTTCACTTTGTCAAAATCAACCGTTGCATCGAGAAATGATTTTTGTAACTCTGGTGGTAACCCTTCGATACCATGCCGAACTTCTTCAATTTTGTTGACGGAATCTTTGTAGTATTTTATGGCAATATTCGGTTGATTTAACTGATAAATACGAGCTAAACCCGCTAAAATGTAAGCATCTGCTCCGGGAATTTGATGATCTGTTGTGATTGCTAACGCTTGTTGATAAGTGACTATTGCCTGTTCTTTGCGCCCAAATTTTTGATGTAACCCCGCAATTAAACTAAGTGCTGATTTTTCCCAAAGAAGATTTTGAGTTTTGCGAGCAAATGTCAAATAAGTTTGAGCTTCTGCCATCGCTTTGGCATCATTACCCAACTCCCCATAACCAATACTCAGCATTCTATGTGCAAAAGCTTCCAAACGCGGAACTTTTATTTCATGGAAAATCATGATCGCTTGTTGAGCTAATTCTACAGTTTTTTGTGGTTCGCCTTGACGAAAATAGGTATCCGCTTGAGCAAATAAAGCGATACCTTCACTTTGCCTATTTTTCAGTTGCTGTGCTGTGGTGAGTGCTTGTTGGTAATAACTTCTGCTTTTATTGTAGTCTCCTAAGCTATTATAAATATCACCCAAATTAAAGAAGGACGATATCAACAATGGTGGACTTTTTACTTCTTGAGCAATCTTTAAACTTTGTTGCGTTACCGCCAAAGCTTTTTGATAATCATTGAGTGAAGTGTAATAAGAGCCGAGACTATTTAGAGCAACTGATTCTAAGCGGGGATTTTTTTGTTCTCCTGCGATCTTCAAACCTTGCTCAATAAATTCTTTGGCTTTTGGATAGTCGCCAATAATTCTGTAAGCATTACCCAAATTAATCAGTAACAGTGCTTCGTCATCACGTTGGTTAATTTTCCGTGCCAATGTCAGTTTTGGTTCTGCCACTGCAATAACTTTGCTATATTCTCCCAAGACATCATACATTTCACTCAGCACAGATGTCGCAGCAACTTCTTTTCTAAATGATTGAATTTGACGTGAGATCTCCAAGGCTTTTTGCGCTGCTTCAATTCCTTGCTCGTATTCTCCCCGGACTTCGTAGACGCGAGCAACATATAATAGCGATAGGGATTGCTTTTCAGGTTCTTGTCTTTTTTGTGCGATCGCCAAAGCTTGCTTTGCAGTCTCCAATGCTTTGGGTGTATCTCTAACTGCAATATAACTCTGACTTAAAGAACCTAAAGTCAGGATTTCATATAAGGGTAATTTAGTTTGCACCACTGCCAAGTTTTGTTGTGTGATCGCCAGAGCTTTTTGATTCTTTCCTTGTCTATTGTAAATATCACTGAGTAAGTCAAAAGCCTGATGTTCTAATTCAGGATTTTGCCGTTGCTGGGCAATTGCTAACATTTTTTCTGCTGCTTCCAGAGCTAAAGAATAATTTCTCTGTCTTTCGTAAGCGGTACTCAGATTCTGCAAAGCGTTTGCTTCGAGTACGGGATTTTTGATTTGTTTGGCGATTGCTAATGCTTGTTGACTGAGTTCAATTGCTTTGGGGAAATTCCTGAAAGTATTGTCTTGTAAGAACGCTAAATTTAACAATGCGTCAATTTCGAGTTCTGGTTTTTTTAAGCTTTGCGCTTTTTTCAAAGCTTGTTGAGCAAAGTCAAGTGCCTGATCGTATTCTCCAAGATTATTCTCAGACTTACTTATTCCTTTTAGAGCATCAAACTCAAGTGTTAAACCAGTTTCTTGTAGCGTTGGAGATAGTTTGTTAATCTCTACTTGTCGTGATGCCGCTAAAGCTTGTTGATTTGTCTCCCTTGCCTTTTGATGTTCTCCCTTTACATCATAAGTGCTAGCTAAATGGAGTAACTTAAGTGTCTCACTCGATTTATCCTTTTGCTCTCGCGCAATTTCAACCTCCCGCAAATCAATTTCAATAACTTTATTAGAGTATCCTTGGTTAACGTAAACACTGCTGAGAAATGATAAAGCATATAATTCAAGATCTAGATCTTTGATTGCTCGCGCAATACTTACTGCCTGTTGCAAAACGTCAACTGCTTTTTGAGGCTCATTTAAGTCTTTATAAGCAGATCCTAGATTGTTTAAAGCATCAGCTTCTGATTTCTTGTCTTTCAAAACTCTTGCAAGGATTAAAGCTGACTGTGACAACTCAACAACATGAGAATAATCTGCTTTTGCTTGAGAAATCGCTCCTTTTTGCTCATAACTTGTTCCCCGGTTACTATAAACAATTGCTAACCATAGCAATGACTGGAGTTGTTGAGGGCGAAGCTCATGCTTTTGGGCAAAAACTAAAGCTTGCTGTCCAAATTCTAAAGTACTGTCTATCTTATTTTGTGAAGAGTAAGCGTCCGATATTGACAGGAGAATCTGATATTCTTGCGAGGGAATGCCAAATTCTTTAATTAAAAGCAAAGCTTGCTGTAAAAGTGGCAGCGCCAAGTCATCTTTCTTTTGAAGAGAGTAAATTGCTCCTATTTGTTGCAGAGTTGCACCTTCGCCAGCACGGTTTTTTACCTCTCGGTGTAACGAGAGGGCTTTCTGCGCCGATTCCAGAGCGCGAGGATAGTTATCTAAACCTGAGTAAGCTGCTGCTATCCGAGTTAGGGTATTGGCTGCTTGGAATTTATCCCCTACTTGTTCTTGAATTACCAGTGCTTGCTGTAAAAGTTCTAACCCTTTGCCATATTGCTTAAAGCCAAGACTATAAACATTCCCTATCTTACTGAGGGTTTTAGCTTCACCTACTTTATCTTTCACCTCCCGACGAATCGCCAAAGCTTGCTGTAAATTCTTCAAAACCAAGTCATATTGATTTTTCCAGTAGTATGCGGAACTGATATTATCTAAAGTTTCTCCTTCTCCGGCTCTATCTTTTAACTCCCGACGAATTACCAAAGCTTGCTGTAAGATTTCCAAGGCTTTGTCACTTTCTCTTAAGACGGCATAAACCTCACCGATGTTGTTGAGGGTTTGGGCTATTCCAACTTTGTTGTTCTGTTGTCGTCTGATTTCCAATACTCTTTGATAAGTTTGCAGTGCTTGGATGTATTGCCCGTGACGGTACTGCTGTACACCTTGCTCGAAAAGTTTATCGGTTGCTGTTTGTGGGTTTTCAGTCGATGTCTGTCCAGAAGCAGGGGGTAATACCTCTACAATATATAGGGGAAGCAGGGATACGAGGGTAGCGAGGCTAATGCTTCTTAGGCTCTTGAATATTGGTAAGTTCATCAGTAGTATTTTTAGGGCTATGCTGCATTGATATATTTCTTGATGTCAAAGAGGTTATGCAATTCCGGATGCTATGATTACGTAATAATGTTGTTTTTTTGTAAATTTTATACTTTTTTGTAGCTAAGAACTTTGATACAGGGCAGATAACAGTCTAGAGCAGGAAAACCGCTACGTTGAATGACAAATGTGTAACTCAAGCTTTGAATGGTAACTTTATTGAGGTACACAGCGCAAGTCAATAAAGTCTTTGTCGTGCATAAGACTGTAGGGTATGCTCAGAATGTGGGTTTAATCAGTAGAGCAGGAACGCTCGCAATCCAGGCGGAGTCTATTATTTGTTACAATAGCGATATCAGGAAGTGTCGGAGATGTGTATTTCATCCCACAGCACGTTTCCTCTAAGTAACGCTCAATAGTTCGCTACTATAAAGTTGAGCAGTACTGTAAAAAGAAAGCGAATGATGGCGATCGCCTCACAGTATCTCTACAACTTCCAATTTGTAGAGGATTTGCGTAAATGGAGTTTCTCGCGTTGTAGTGATTTGTAAAACCGTTTATCCTTCAGCACCATGCACGTTTATTGCAGTAAACAACACGCAAATAAAGGGACTAACCGCTTTTGTTCCCAGTGTGGTGAAACGTTACCTCTACCTGTGGGGCAGATGCTCGAGAACAGATACCTGATTGTACGTCTGTTGGGGCATGGCGGTTTTGGACGTACTTACTTAGCCGAAGACATTAAACAATCCAACCAAAAGTGCGTAATCAAGGAATTTGCTCCCCAGGTAGAACAACAGCAGGATTTACAAAAAGCGAAAGAACTGTTTGAACGCGAAGCTAGTGTCCTAAAAAAACTCGATCATCCGCAAATTCCACATTTCCACGCCTCGCTGCAAGTGAAAACACTAGACAAAGATTTTTTCTTTCTAGTACAGGATTATATCGAGGGAGAAAACTACTGGGAGTTGTTGGAAAACCGTCTTAGCAAAGGACAGACTTTTAGTGAGGAAGAAGTCATAACGTTGCTGCAACAGCTTTTGCCTGTATTATCTTACATCCACTCACTTGATGTCGTACACCGTGATCTCTCTCCTGATAACTTGATTTTACGGAGTTCAGATAATTTGCCAGTCTTAATTGATTTTGGTGGTGTGAAGCAATTGCCAGCAAGTAAAGGTTTTTGGTTTACCCAGCTTGCGGGAAATCGTACTTTGTTGGGAAAAAAAGGTTATGCGCCAGAGGAACAACTCCGACAGGGACAAGCTTACCCCAGTAGCGATTTATACTCTTTTGCTGTGACAGCCTTAGTGTTGCTGACTGGTAAAGAACCACAAAAACTCTACGAAAGCTATCAGGGAGAATGGCGTTGGGGAGAGGAAATCAAAGTCAGCCCTAAATTGGAAGCCGTGTTAAAAAAGATGCTGGCTTACAAACCTAATGATCGCTACCAAAAAGCTGAACAAGTTCTCCACGATTTACAGTCATCTCCTGTTGTTGCCAAGTCGGCAAATTCCTATCTCACTAAGCTCAAAACTATGGTGGCTGCACCTGGGCGAAAACATGCACAGGTTGTCGCTAGTCAACTCCACAACAAAACTCAAGCAATAGTTCAAGCAATACCCTTACCTGTTTGGCTTCGCCCTTTTGCGATTAGTCTTGTCGGTACAAGTGTCGTGATTTTGACTTTTGCTGGCACTTGGGCAGTCGTCACCACGGTGGTTCACACTGTAACTTCTATTACCATACCTAAAATCTCACTGCCAACTCCGCAAAAAACAAATTCCCCTAAAGAACCAGCAAACAACCCAGAACCTAGTCGCATCAGTCAAATCTCAAATCATCGCCAAAAGTTAGAAATTCCCAACAGTTTCTTTAATCAGACAGTTAATGAAATTTTTTATACTAAGCACCCAAAAGCGCGGGGACGCAGTCTTACGGGGAGTTCAGAAGATACAGCCTTACGGAAGGAGTGGTTTGATATTGCCGAAGACTTACTGAATAAATTAGAACAAGCTGACATCGGTACAACAGCTCGCCGTAAACTAGGAAGCTACACTCCACAAGACTGTACTGTTTGGAAGCAAAAAGCGCAAGCTGGAAACTTAGGAAATTACACTATCAATCAACTGAATACAGACACTTATCAGAAATTTGATCGGCTTTTCCCAGGCCAACAACATGGGAAACTAAATATACGTACTTACGCTCAAATTTGGTATGCGATGGCAGCCGAACAAGTCAGTAAACGAGAAAAATAAGTTTGTAGTTGAGGACAGTTCGGAGGAGGAGCCAGTGCTGCAGGAGGAGCCAGTGCTGCAGGAGGGTTTCCCTCCGTAGGCATCTGGCGTCGGTTAGCCCGACCTAGGCATCTGGTGAGACCAGCGCTGCAGGAGGGTTAGCCCGACCTAGGCGACTGGCGTTAGCGAAGCGGTAGCGTTAGCGACGTTAGCGAAGCGGTAGCGAGTCTTCGAGCGTCAGGAGCGGTAGCGAGGAACGAGCGTCGGAACGAGCGTCACCCGAAGGGCGTTGGTTTCCCTCCGAAAGAATCTGTCCGTGCGCTTTAGCGCTAAAGCGCAACTACAAACTATGACTTAAGCATCATTCAAAGCAGCGATACCGGGTAACACTTTACCTTCGAGTAATTCCAAGCTTGCACCGCCACCAGTAGAGATGTGACTCATTTGATCTGCTAAGCCGACTTTTTCCACAGCGGCAACAGAGTCACCACCGCCAATGATTGTGATAGCGCCTTTTTTACTGATATCGGCTAAGGTGTGAGCGATCGCTTCCGTACCTACAGCAAACTTATCAAACTCAAACACACCCATAGGGCCATTCCAAATCACCGACTTGCAGTCAGCAAGAGCTTCTTGGAATATTTTAACTGAATCTGGGCCAATATCTAAACCCATCCAGCCTTCAGGGATATTGTCAATGCTGACAGTTTGTGACTCGGCATCTTTAGCAAATTTATCTGCCACAACCACATCTGTAGGAAGCAGCAAGGTGACACCACGTTCTTTTGCTTTTGCTTCCAAAGATTTTGCCAGTTCTAGCTTATCGTCTTCCACCAGTGATTTACCGACATTCAAACCACGAGCTTTGTAGAAGGTGAAAATCATTCCACCACCTAGCAGCAGCTTATCGCATTTGTCTAGGAGAGTTTCAATCACACCAATTTTACTGGAAACTTTGGAACCGCCAATAATTGCTGCCAAAGGACGTTGGGGATTTTCAATCGCACTTTGCAGGTATTGTAATTCCTTCTCGATCAAATAACCACCAACAGAAGGACTGAGGTAGTGAGTCACGCCTTCTGTAGAAGCATGGGCACGGTGTGCAGTACCGAAAGCATCATTGACGTATAAATCGGCATTCGCTGCTAGTTTTTTCGCAAATTCTGAGTCGTTTGCCTCCTCCTCTTTATAAAATCGCACATTTTCTAATAGCAGAACTTGTCCGTTTTGTAAAGCTCCCACTTTTGTAGCAACTTCGTCACCAATAGAGTCATCAGACTTGACGACTTCTTGCCCCAGTAACTCAGAGAGGCGCTTGGCAACTGGAGTTAGGCGTAATTTGTCATCAACACCTTTGGGACGCCCAAAATGACTGACTAAAATCACCTTAGCTCCCTTCTGTATCAAGTCCTGGATAGTTGGTAACGCCGCCCGGATACGAGTGTCGTCCGTAATATTACCATCCTCCACAGGCACATTAAAATCAACCCTTACCAAAGCACGCTTACCTGATAAATCTGCTGCAGATAAATTTGCTAAAGTTTTCTTGGACACAGTACTGCCTCCTGATTGCGTTTTTGTTATGTTTTTTAAGTAGACCCTTCCAGATTTTACCGGAGTCGGGGGTGCGGAGGTGAAACCAATGTTCAAGACAGTTCTATTTCCAATCGATCAAAGCCGAGAAGCACGCGAAGCAGCCGACGTGGTTGCCAACGTTGTTCAAAAGTATGGCAGTCGCTTAGTACTCCTGAGTGTCGTTGAGGAACCCGCCTCAGATACGCCCGGTGGAGATGTTATGTCATCACCACAGACAGTTGCCCAACTGCTAGAAAATGCCAAATCTGTATTTTCTCAGCAGGGAATTCAAGCCGAAACCATTGAAAGGCAAGGCAATCCCGCTTTCACTATCTGCGATGTTGCGGATGAGATAGAGGCAGATTTAATTGTTATGGGCTGTCGGGGACTAGGCTTAACTGACGAGGGGATCAATGAAAGCGTGACTAATCGCGTAATCAACCTTTCTCCTTGTCCAGTACTGGTTGTACCGTGAAAAGTTAGGAGTGTAAAATCAGTTTGTCGGGTGCGTTAATACTGTTTCATGCACCCGACAAATTGTTACTCACTTGTTTTCAAATCTTCAAGCACCAGCACGCGCATTTCTGTTACGCGTCTGAACGTGATATCGTTCGTTAAAAATACTTCACATTTTGCAGCAAGAGCAACAGCAACTTGAAAAGCATCGGGTAATTGCAGGTTATATCTGGCTCTAAGTAGGGCAGCTTCTATTGCTATACTTGGAACTGGAATTGGATGAAAGACCATATGATCACTACCAAGCATAAGGGTAATGAAATTTTGCTGTAACTGTGTTTGTCCTAAACGATAGGGAAGTACTAAACATTCCGCCAAAGTGACTGGTGAAGTGACGCCTAATATTACACCATTCTGAATATACTCAAACACAACTCTCATCAATGGAAAATATTGTGCGTCTTGTTCTGCAAAGTAAATAACTGGTGCACTATCCAGAAATAAGCGCGTTACACCCTCTAAACTCTCCTCAATCGTCACTCTTTATTCCTGCATTCCATTTGTTCAATTTCTAACTCTGGAAACTCCCCCCTTCTCATACGAGTTACGTATTCTTGAGCATCCATCCCTCCTAAGTGATTCGGTGCAATTCCAGCAAATTCCATCACACTGCGACTTGGCTTACGTTTGATTTCGCAACGTTGCAGTCTTTGTGTTAGGTAGGCAATGAGAGACAATTGCTCATCAGGTGTGAGCGCTTTTGCTTGTTCCATTAAGTCAATTAAATCTTTAGACACTTAGATATTCCTATACTTATTTAAAGTTTACCCTCTCCCCTACTCTAACTCCCCAAATAACTCTGCCAACACCACATTAGAAAACAAAAATCCTTGGGGATCGCACAAGCGCAACCGCCCTTCGACAACTTCCACCCAACCTTTTTTGTAGTAAGGTTGGCAACACTTGTGAATTTCCGCCACCTTTTCTTTACCAAATTGTTCTGTCAACATTCCCAAACTCACACCTTCAGCCAAACGCAACCCCAACATCAAGGTTTCTAACAAAACTTCATTTGGTGGAGTCACAACACATGCGATCGCACACCCATCACTTACCCACTGGTAATACTCCGCCTTCTTTCGCGGGCGAGTGAATCGTTTCCCCTCTACATAACTCGCCGCACCCATCCCAAAGCCATAGTAAGGGCGATTTTCCCAATAAACCCGATTGTGCCGACATTGATGTCCTGGTTGAGCATAATTAGAAATTTCGTAATGTTCGTAACCAGCAGTCTTAAAAACTTGCTCTGCCATTTGGTACATTTTTACTGTGGCTTCATCAGCAGGCAAAGGTTGATCCCCGGCTTTGTAGTAACGTCCAAAGGCAGTTCCAGGTTCAATTGTCATATCATAAACAGATATATGAGTCGGCGCTATGGTCATAGCTTTCTCTAAAGACTCTTGCCAACTATCTAAAGTATGATGTGGCAATCCGGAAATTAAGTCTATGCTGAATTCGGGAATCTCCACCTGACGAATTAAGTCTATAGCCGTGAAAATCTCTGAGACTGAGTGCGATCGCCCGGAAATTTGCAATAAATCTTCTTGAAAGGCTTGTACACCTAAACTCACTCGATTTACGCCTGCACGGCAATAACCTTGGAGATGAGCCAAATCAAAGGTACCCGGATCCATTTCCATAGATATTTCTGCTGATGGTGATATCCCGAACCTTTCTTTTAGTGTTTCCACTAATCGCTGCAATTGATTTGTTGATAAAAGTGAAGGAGTTCCACCACCAAAAAAAATCGTTTCTAACGGTTGACCAAGAGATGGTGTAACGTTAATTTCTTGACAAAGAACTTCAACATATTGGGAGATAGTGCCAGAAGTTTCACCACGCAAGCGATCCCCGACAACAGACACAGGGAAATCACAGTAAAAACATCGTCGTCTGCAAAAGGGAATGTGTAAGTAAGCAGAATTTGGATTGACAGAAACAGTTACTTGATGACTCATTTAAGAAAAATAAATTATAATTATTCATATTACAAACAATAAAATTTAGTATCTTATTTCCTCAATATTTTAAAAATCATGATAAATCTGTAGCGTATGCTCAAGAAGAAAGAGTGGAGAGTATGGGGTT
>JAQYWP010001141.1 GCA_029379285.1 Rhizonema sp. PD38 | reverse complement strand
TATTATCTTTTAGACTAACCAAAACAGTGCGCTCGTAAAAAGTAGAATTAATTGCACGAGCGCACTCCTGAAGATCCACTACTTATGAGGCATTGAACTTTTCAACACAACGAACAAACATCTCTACACCCATTGCCAAAGCTGTTTCGTCAAAATCAAAGCGGGGATGATGGTGGGGATAAGCTAAGTTCTTCTCTAAGTTAGCAGAGCCTAGGAAGAAATAGCAGCCTGGAACTGCTTGTAAAAAGAAAGACATATCCTCACCACCCATAGTTTGGCATTCAGGAACAACACCCATAGGTGTTTCTATCACTTCTTGGGCAACTGATCGCACAAGTTCTGCCATCCCCGCATCATTAATAACTGGTGGATAAAGTTTTGTATAATTTAAGTCATAACTAGCACCATAACTTTGACAAATTCCGGCGATCATTTGCTCTAGTCGCTGTTCAAAAAAGTCTTGATAATCCGGATTAAAATACCTCACAGTGCCATGCATCCTGGCTGTATCAGCAATGACGTTACAAGTTGTTCCGGCATGAAGTTCGCCCACTGTCACGACAGCCGAATCAATAGGATTGACATTACGAGCGACAATAGTTTGTAGAGCATTGACAATTTGGGCAGCAACCACAACTGAATCAACGGTTTGATGAGGCATAGCACCGTGTCCGCCTTTGCCCAAGATTTTACAGTGAAATAACTCTACGGCCGCCATTAATGCCCCAGCACGAACACCCACCGTTCCCAGTGGGAGATTATTCCACAAATGCAAACCGATAATCGCATCTACATCTGGATTTTTTAGCACCCCAGCTTCAATCATTGGCTTTGCGCCTCCAGGGCCTTCTTCGGCTGGCTGGAAGATAATTTTGACAGTACCCGTAAAACTATCGCGGTGCTGGTGGAGATAGTATGCAGTACCTAAGGCGATCGCTGTATGTCCGTCATGTCCGCAAGCGTGCATAACTCCATCATGCTGGGAACAGTATGGCACTTCGTTAAGTTCTTGAATTGGTAAAGCATCCATATCTGCCCGAATCGCCAACACTTTTTCAGTCCTGAGTTCTGAGTTATGAGGAGCCTGCGCCGTGCTTTGGTTCCCCCCGTTAAGGCGACTGGCATTCCTGAGTTCATTTCCGTTGATGACGGCGACAATACCAGTTTGAGCAATACCAGTCTGATGCTCAATTCCCCATTCAAGTAACTTTTGGGAGATGAAATCGGCAGTCAATTTTTCTTTAAAGCCCAATTCCGGTTTTTGGTGCAATCGTCGTCGCCACTCTACCAGTTGCGGTTGCAATGACTGGACGGCGAGTCGAACTCGAGATAAGTCAAAAGCTGGTGGATTATGAGTAGAAACCATAAGATAAATTTTTCTTTCGCTCTTAAGCCAGAAAAGTGAATCTCCCAGAAATAACAGTCAACTGCGTTATTCTATGTCTATAGTCTATTACACAACCATAGGAGAACGCAGGATGACTTGGCGCGGGTCTATCACAGTTCGAGACAGAATTTTTGCTTGTTTACCTTATTTGCTGCCTTTAGTTAGTGCAGTGAAATTTAGTGCATTTTTGCTAACACAGTTTCCAGCACGGCAAGTGCTACTTGTGTTCCTGACACCCTTAATGTTAATTGACAATTCGTTAGGAGGGATTGGTGAACTGATCGTTTTCTTTGCTTTGTTGCTTTTGGTAGTTAGAAACGAAAAAATCAATCACTTTATTCGCTTCAATACAATGCAAGCGCTGCTTCTAACGGTTGTTGTCTGGTTGTGCGCGATTATTTTGCAGATTATTGTGGCGCTTCCTGGAATCGATTTTGCCATCCAAACTCTTTCCACAACCATTTTTCTGGGCATAGTAGCAGCAATTGTGTATTCAATTGCACAATCTTTGCGGGGAAAATACGCTGAAATTCCCGCCCTTTCTGAAGCAGTTTATACACAAGTGCGTTAGATTTAACTAGCTACTACGGTGTTGTCCAGGCGACCAATGCCTTCAATTTCTACGCGAATGCGATCGCCTATATTCAATGGTCCTACCCCTAAAGGCGTACCCGTCAGTATCACATCTCCTGGCATCAGCGTCATGACCTTACTAATAAAAGACACGAGAAAGTCCGGAGAAAAAACCATCTGGTCGATGCTACTAGATTGAACGGGAGTTATTTCGTCATTCAAGAAAGTTTGCAATCTTGCTCCCGGACTCAATTCTCGGACGATCCACGGTCCCAGAGGGCAAAAAGTATCAAAACCTTTAGCTCGCGTCCATTGACCATCTTTTCTTTGTAAATCTCTCGCTGTCACATCATTAGCAATAGTGTAACCCCAAATTTTTGTATGAGCTTCTTCTGGTGTACAGTCACTAGCGCGATCGCCAATCACCAATGCCAACTCTCCTTCGTAGTCTACACGCTGCGACTGTGGCGGATAATGAATATCTTTTCCTGAAGAAATTATAGATGTAGGCGGCTTCAGGAAGATAAGTGGCTCAGTTGGGACTTCAGATCCCATTTCCCCAGCATGATCTGCATAATTCTTGCCCACCGCGACAATTTTCGAGGGAGCGCAAGGAGCTAGGATTTGGTAATCGTCAGGTTCCAAACTCAAATCAGTAGATTGTCCGTTCAACCACGGGGCAGCATCCAGTGCCTCCACTTTGAAAGATGGATGTAGTAAGCCGTAGTAAATATGTCCTTCTTGATTTTTAACTCTGATGTAGCGCTGTGCCATAACTTCAAATAAGTATTGATGAACATTCTGCTGCTATCAGTAGCCTATTTTATTTTTACTAAAGATGATCGCAAAGGCTTGGGCAGAACCTAAATCTACGTTCATTTTGCAGTAAGATACAGCAATTGTGATATTTTTGCTCCAATCTTTTCACAAAGTTATGTTAAAAAAATAATAAGATTTAAGAATGCGGCAACAGGTAAAGGAAAAAAAACGATAGGAGATGGTGAAAAAGAACTTAGGAGTGCTCCATAAAAATAAATAGCACTACGGATTGGGGAATATTGCGCGAAGCTCGCCGGACAGAAGATTCTGTCCGGCAGACTTC
>JAQYWP010001140.1 GCA_029379285.1 Rhizonema sp. PD38 | reverse complement strand
ACGGAGGATTTATTGATGGCATCTGTAAAGTTTGAACAGAAAGTTCTCAGTGATCAGGAAGTAGAAAAACTGTGGGAAGCGTTCAAAGTATTTGACTCGGACGGCAGTGGTGTCATCTCAGCCGAAGAATTGGGGCAGGTCATGCAATCATTAGGACAGAGTCCCAATGAAACAGATCTGCGCGACATGATCAAAGAGGTGGACGTTGACTTTTCGGGTAGTATTGATTTTGAGGAGTTTAAAGCACTGATGGTGGCGACTCAAGGCGATCGCCAAAGCCGCCTCAAGCTTGCATTCAGTGTCTTTGATGAGAACGGGAGTGGTCAAATTACTACAGAAGAACTACACTCTGTGATGAGTCAGTTTGGGTTAACAGAGCAAGAGTTAGACGAGATTATCAAAGAGGTGGATCATGACGGCGATGCCTCGATTGACTTTAAGGAGTTTTGCCAACTGGTGCCAACTGAAGCAGAGATCGCCACAGGCTATAAAGACTCCCCAATTCCGTCTGTTAGTTCTACACAGACAACTAATATTTCGGATCGCACCGCAGATGCGATCGCCAGTACAGCAACTGCCGTCAACGAGGCAGCCACCGCCTCTGTTTCACCCACCGAGCAAGTTGCACCCACCGATAGCCCTGAAGTAGCGAGGCTCAAAGAATTACTCGCCAAACACCCACAAGAAGACAACAAGCGCGGTACTTCCCGCTTACAGATGCAGATTGGTTTGTTTCGTCTGATTCAGGGAGCCGCCTACCGCAGCTTCCGCGAGAGTTTCTCAGCTAACCACGAGACACACCTGCGAGTGAGAAATCTGCCATACACAATTACTGACTTCGTGCAATTTGTCAAGACAGCGATCGCACTATACAAAGAATTAGGAATAGTAGAAAAAGCCTGCAACCCTTTGCTAGATGCTGTAGTTGAATCCATCTCCAATGAGTATGCTCGACTAGAAGATCGCATCAAAAACTGGAAGACAGTGGAAAAAACACCTCAGATGTTGGCAGAAGAGAAAGCCATGTTGAAGGCGCGTAGTCAGTCTGCCACTGTCAAGGAGAAGTTTGCTGCCGGAGTCGAGTTTGCGATCACTATCAAAAAGAAGAGTCTCAACTTGCGCGATATCGCTGAGGGTGTACTCGCTATCAACGAACTCAACCGACTCAGGAAGATGGAGTTAAGTGCGGAAATGGCACCGCCACCAGATCCATCAGAGGGCGATCCTAAAGAATATCTTCAGAAATGGAATCGCGTTATTCTCTCAAACGCATCCGAGGAAATAGATGGTGCGATGATGCCAGTGGCATATTGGTATGAAGACTTCATGCCCAAGCTGCTAGCTGCATTCAGCGTCAGCACTGCATCAGATATCCAAAGCAACACGATCCCTGACGAGGCAGCTTTGAACCAATGGTACGAAGCAAACATTGGCTCAGCAGAGTTTACTCGCTATGGGGCAGATGTTGCAGAGAACTTTCCAAACTGCACTCCGCCACAGAAATTAATGCTGAAACAAGCATGGATCTTGACGCACAACTACCTCAATGGCGTACAGAAACGGCGCGAACGTCTAGAGTTTGGGCGCGAGTCTGGCGCACTCTCCCAGTATGTCTCATTCATCGACGTGTATATAGGGCGCAGTGAAGTGAAGAATTCCCAAATGCGCGTCAGCTTCCCATATTATATTGGACCTGCAGTGTAGCGTTTCTTTCACACCACTGCTGAGATTGTCTCAACTAAAACACCTGAGCAACAGAAAGCGGTGGTAGGAATCTTTAAGGATTTCTTCAAGCTATTTGCTACTATGTATCCCTGTCCCTACTGCCGCCATCACCTCAATGCTTACGTCGTCCAAAATAAAGAGGTGGAAATGTATCCTGTGGAGTATCTGGTACTAGGGCGCGATCCCCAACTGACTAACTTTGAGGTATCACTGGATGCTAAATTGTCTACTGTGGTTGATGGAAAGTCCCTGCGCTTATTCTTCTGGAAACTCCATAACACCGTTTCCTCATCAATTGCTCGCTCTGAGGAGTGGTATCACAAGGATGAGAAAGCGTTCTACACCACCCGCTATTGGCCAAGTGTTGACTCTGAACTAGCACGAGCCAAAGCTCTCAAACATATTAGCATTGCTACTGATCGCATGTACCGCCTTTATGGAATACTCAAGCCTGCGGCACGGCTGACAGGGGTGAGAACAACATTGCAAAAGCTGTTGGACAAAAAAGATGAAGTAGGCATCAAGGAAGCTTGCACCGTAGCACAGGATTACATCAAAGAATTGGAGGAAGCGATCATCACAGGAACATTCTTACAGGAAACATACTACTTTGATCCTGACTTTGCAGAGCGAACTCCAGTCTTTACCCCTGAGGAAGAGGAATTTGCCCGCAGTGGTATGTTCGTAGAAATGTGATAAATATATAGTAACTGGTGCTTTTTCCTTGGCAATTTGCTTGGTTGTTTCAGGTAAATTGCCTATTCTCATATCGCATAACTCGCCCTAATTTGAACGGCGTTATGCGGCGGCACCCCCAATACGGTTCGGTTAAGGAATTTATCTGTTGAGGCAGGCAGGGGAAGCAAAGGGAGTATAGGTTTATGTGTCTCTTCAAGTTTAACCTAACAGGTAACTATTCCTCTTAAATTAGCTGAAATTTATATGCGTGAGTTTACAAAGACAATTAAAAGACTCAGCTGGCAAAAATACAGATAGTCAGTACACTTATATCTGCCACTCTGATAGAACCTAAGTGCCATCTCACAGCCCGCAATTTTAAGGGTTATTTTTGCCTTATTGTACTAGTTAGTTACCTTTTGTAAAAAATTGTAAATTTCCAGATAACTAGATTGTATTTGTACTGAAAACCTTAATAGAGGAGTACAACTAGTAGTTTAGGGGAAGGTGGTGAATAATCCAATTCTAAAAGTAGTTTTTATTTCAGTCATTATTGGTTTTTTTTGCGGTGTCTTGATGGTGTTGTTGATTTATCTACGACGGCGACGCCAAGCAGGGTAAGCGCATCTAAAAATGTAGCTAGTTGTACAGACGTTTAAGAAGAATGAT
>JAQYWP010000179.1 GCA_029379285.1 Rhizonema sp. PD38 | reverse complement strand
GAGGGTAGCCTCCTGCAACAATAGCTCTATGCCAGGTTATTCTTTACACATAAGCCTCCAAGTTGTTTTACTTGGGGGCTTTTGTTGTTGCTATCATTCGTGAAAAAGAGTGAATCATATAAAATCAATCATTTGTCAATCGTCTAACTATTTATTCTGTTGGGATGAATAATAGTAATTCCTTCAATTTCGACAAAGTCTTTTGGGTTTAAAGTAAGAATATGGCTGATGTTATGAGCAAGCGTTACTGCTTGTATGCATATATCATGGGTACGTTTGCCTGAAATCTTGTGAGTTGTAGCGAGGCTAAACCAAAGGCGAAATATATCTGGTGTTTCTTCTAGCCACTCAAACTGATTTATTAGCATTTGCACTGCCTCTTCAGTTTCTTCTACAGTCCATCCCAATCCATTTACAGTAACAGGATGAGTGGCTACAACCCAAAATTCAATTAAAACTTGAGATGTAATAAAGCACTGACCACCTTGTAGTAAGATTTGAAAAATAGCATTCTTTGTAATTTCGTATTCTTTGGAGTGGGTATCAGTAAACCTGAGAATAATATTCGTATCCAGTAAATAGCTTGTCATGTACCACGATCATCATAAATATTTTCACGTCGGCTTGCTTCAGCAGGTAAGCTAACACTACTTTTGGGGAAGTGAGCTACCCATTGACGAAATTGCTCGGCTTTTTTTTTCTGTTGATGTCGAATTTTTGTTCATTACTGTTCTTACCTGTCTAGCATAGAGTCTGGATTGAAAAAGTTTTTGGTCCTCAGGGGAGAGGTTTAGTACGACTTCTACGAGTGAGTTAACAAGTTGTATATTCATGGTTATATATGTTTATATCCGAGCTTTATCAGGACTCAATATCCCCCAAGAACATGAAGAATCTGGATTATTAGTATACTTTGCCCAGCAACTAGACTCCTCCATAACTTGGCGTGATTTAGAATGGTTGCAATCATTGAGTCCACTACCATTGGTACTTAAAGGGATTCTGCGAGGTGATGATGCAACTCGTGCTGTGGAATGCGGCGCAAAGGCAATTGTACTTTCTAATCACGGAGGTCGTCAACTTGATGGAGCAATAGCGTCTTTAGATGCTCTGTGTGAGATTGTAGAAGCAGTCGATAGTCGCTTAGAGGTACTATTAGATGGAGGCATCCGTCGCGGCATTGATATCCTCAAAGCTTTAGCTTTGGGAGCGAGAGCAGTACTATTAGGACGTCCAGTTTTATGGGGACTCGCCGCAGACGGAGAAGCAGGTGTTGCTCATGTCATTTCGCTATTGAAAGATGAGTTTGATGTGGCGATCGCTCTTAGTGGCTGTGCCAAGTTACAAGACATCAATTCTAGTTTAGTGTTTAAAAGCTGAACGTAGCTCTCAGAGTCTCTTGCAAGAGCTTATCGATTAACTCACGTTTCGAGTTGTCAACAAAAATCGACTCGGCATAGACGATCCGATCTTCTCGTTCCGCTGCATTGCCCTGAAATTCGTTGAACACGCGCTCGAAATATTGAGTAACAAGTTCACCGTGTCGTGCTTGATGAACGCTACTTATCACCACATAGGGAGATTCCCATCGCTCTTTAGCAAGCAAGTTTTTGATTTTCTCATTTAGAAATTCTAATTTGTCGGCTGCTGCCGAATTTATGCCTGCGACAATTTTGGGGCTAACTAGGCGAACATAGTTATTTAGCTTGTCACTATTTATGCGTCCTTCCACTAAAACTTGATTGATGTATTTTATCGAGTCTTTGATCAGAGATTTCTGGTTATCGATAATATTTGGAGACCAATTTTCTTGAGTGAGACTTTTTAAGCTTTGTTGTAATAAGTTAGAGCGCTGTCCTAACAAGTCTATAAGAGAAAAGGAAATTTTTCTGTTCTGTGTGCGATCGCCAATTAACACCCACTTTAGTAATGCAATTTTTACAAATGGAAAGGTTTAGTGCTGCTACCCTTGTACTGCGTTACAAAGCTCAATTAATTGACTTGGGGTTAAAGGAAGCGAGCGTAAATCGTTAGTATACCTAAAAGCAACGTCTAAAAAGTCTTCAGGGCGTGTCGGACAACGCAAACCTAAATGAGATACTCCTCCTGCTTGATTGAAGATTGAAATAGAAAAGCCCGAAGATAATTCCGGAATAGGAAAGACGTCAACCAAGGTTTTATCAGGTTAAATAATACAAGTTTCATCAAGATACATTAGAAGTCCTTCTAAAAGCCAAACTTTGGGAATATTAGATTGATATCCATGTTGTAAAAGCAAATGCAACCAAGGCTGTTTGAGATCCGTTGCGATTGTATGATGACGGCGCTTTGGCGAAATCTTAAAGAAAATCTCTCGCTTATAATCAATAATTTCTGGTAAATCAATTTCGTATAATTTGGCTGTTCCAAGTTACAAGATATCGACTCTATTTTAATCTTTAAAAAGTGAACGTAGCCCTGAGAGTTGTAATCAGATCACTACCATTACGATTGTCCTGGTTAGGAGCCGTTAGCCAGACTAAACCTGGCGTCAATGAAATGTTAGGCGTCAACTGATACTGATACAACGCTTCAATGTGAAGTGGGATATCTGTCTTGAATGGTTGTGGGTTGCCACTATTAAAGTGTGTGAGATAAGGTTCCGCTCCAATAACAAATGCCAACAAGTTTCCTTTCCTTGCAAAGTCAGGAAAGTTCAAGGTAAGAGCATAGTAAAGAATCTCACCGTCTCCCCTGTTAATTAAACGTGGATAGCTGGCACCAAACCACCCACTGATAGCAAATTTGGGACTGAATTGGTAGGACAATTCCACTCCGTAAGAATTCATCACCACTGGTTGTTCAGGTTGAGAAATCAAGTTCAGACTAGTCTGCCCTGCTAAAGTATTGGCAACTGCTGTGCCAGTCAGCTGTAATCCACCATAGTTGTTGAAACCAAATTCGCCTGGAAGAAAGTAGCTATTTACATAAGTTAAACCGATCCCGAAATTTTTACTGGGATTCCAAGAGATTTGTCCCAAAGCTGTATAGCCACTTTGAAATAAACCTTCTCCTGGAGTTGGGTTGTTGGCAGTGAAGAGATCAGAAAGATAAACTCCACTCAATGTTATTTGGTCAGTTAGTTTGTAGTTCAATCCGATCCCAGAGCCGCTACCCAAACGATAAATCGGGCTACGCTGACCAAAAGCAGAGATTGCACCTTTGCCAAAATCCTGGTAATCTAGATAAGAATTAAATGTAGGAGCAACATAGTACGTGACTCCACCATAGCCTTCCAGAAATGCTGTAACGCGATTGCCCACAGGAAATCGGTACTCCACAGCATAAAGATTGAGCGTGTTGTTGAAGTTGCCACCGCTTTGATGTGTCAGGGTACCTTCAGCAGTGGAAACTGGCAAAACACCTCCAAGCGTGACTCCAGGCAAATTGAAAGCAGAGGTATTTATCGGCGTATTCCCTGCAGCCAAAACTGTTGTCAGTTGGTCTTTACCAGTAAAACTAGTGACAAGACTGAGAAAGACTCGCTCTTGCAAGACAGTGTCATTTTTGTCACTATCTTGACCGAAGACTTTGACAGGTGCGAAAACTGCTTCACCTACCAGTTTAGTGGTGGTTGAAAACTGCTGCTGTTCTAACGAAGAAGTGCTCACCTCCACCGCATCAACTCGATTACGCAAAGTAGCCAATTCAGTGGCAAATTCTTGTTGCAGCTTTTGCACCGCTAACAAGTCTTGCTTTCTTACCAACTCAGCCGTGCCGGTTGCAATCAACTCGTTCATCCGATCCAAACAAGCATTGACACCTGCGGCAAACTCATAACGAGTTAGCGATCGATTGCCGCGATAGGTTTTATTGGGATAACCTTGTATGCAGCCATAGCGCTCAACCAAAGATTGCAACGCCTGAAATGCCCAATCTGTTGGTTGAACATCTGTCAGTTGAGAAACAGACGTTACCTGAGCCATTGCATCTGGTTCACGGCTAGCATCACTGTACAACTCATCTCGACTCACCAGTGGAGAGCTTGGTGAATCGCTTTCACTACTATACGGCTCAACTTGTGCCAGACGACTATAGTTGCTAAAGCCTGAAAATGTGGGTTTTTCGACGAGATGCCACTCTTGCTCATTAGGGACTTCAACTTCACGTATAGCATCACTCCACCAGCCATCGATTCTTAAGATTGGTGAATCGTTGCTGTTGTCAGGCTGAAGTGTTAAATAACTAGAGCTTGGAAAGCTAGGTTTTTCAACGATATGTAACTCAAGGCTTGGCACTTGAGCTTCTGTCGATAAATTGATTTTTGTTGTATCAAAAGAATAAATACTAGTTAAATCGGTAGGCGCTACTTTCTGAGATTGTGTTTCGGCACTTGCGGCGAGCAAAGAAGTAGCAATTAATTGTGCAGATAAAATAAATGGACAAGTAAAAAGCAAATACAATCCGATTCTCAACACATTCTCCTCACACTGACTCAAAATCTTACTTAGCTTAACAGAAAAGCCGCATTCTCATCCTTTGCTGCAAAAACGTTGAATTCAGCGAGGTACACAAGGCGCATGTTATTTTTTAGAAGTCAGTGGAAATACTGACTCCTAACAATTGGAGCCAGTATTTAAACTTTTGTCACGAAATGTTGTTCTAAAGTTCGCCCGAATCCAAATACAGTGTAAGAGCAAATTGTGGGAATCAGACTAGACCAAAAGCAGAGATTGCACCTTTGCCAAAATCCTGGTAATCTAGATAAGGATTGAACGTAGGAGCAACATAGTACGTAACTCCACCATAGCTTTCCAGAAATGCTGTAACGCGATCGCCCACAGGAAATCGGTACTCCGCAGCATAAACATAGAACGTGTTGTTTAAGTTGCCACCGCTTTGTATGTGTCAGGGTACCTTCAGCAGTGGAAACTGGCAAAACACCTCCAAGCTTAAAAAGTAAAAAGTAAAAAGTGAAAAGTAAAAAGAGAATCCCCATAATTAAAATTAGGGGATTTGAAGTGGACGCCTTTTTTCTCGCACTATGTGTCCCCTTAAAAAATATATTTTTATTTTCCATAAATAAATTTAGGGGCTTGAAACCGTTTTTTCTTTTTCTTTATGAGTGCCTTTTAACTTTTAACTTTTGCCTTGTTTGGTGACTCCAGGCAAGTTGAGAACAAGCATTAACCTGTACTGGGATACCAAACTAATTAGTCCCGACACTGTCCATGGTAAAGTTAAAACAATCGGAGGTTTTGATATGGCTCAAGCTTTACCCAAACTATTTACTTTTGAAGAATTTATTGCATGGCTGCCGGAAAACACTGGAAAACGGTACGAATTACACGATGGGATAATTGTAGAAATGTCTCAACCGAGTGGAAAGCATGAAAAAGTTATAGGATTTTTAGCAGGGGAAATTACCGTTGAATATAAGCGCTTGAAACTGCCATACTTTATCCCCAAAACAGCTTTAGTAAAACCACCGAGAAAATCATCAGGTTACTTGCCAGATATCGTATTAATCAACGATGCTAATTTACAAAATGAGGAATTGTGGGAAAAAAAATCTACCGTGACTCAAAGTGAATCCATTCCTTTGGTCATTGAGGTTGTAAGTACAAACTGGGAAGATGATTATTACACCAAATTAGGGAATGACGTTCGCGTAGCGTCTCGTTGGCGCAGCCTCTCCGACAGGAGAAGAGAAGCAATGAAGATTCCTGAATATTGGATCGTTGATTATGCAGCCTTAGGAGCTAGAAAGTTTATTGGTAACCCCAAACAACCAACCATTTCTATTTATCATCTCGTTGATGAAGAATATCAAGTTACTCAATTTAGGAATTCGGAACGTATTATATCTCCTACTTTTCCTTCTTTAAACCTGACTGCTAATCAGATTTTCAATAGTGCTTTGTAGAGCATTTTTTGATCTACACTTCAGAAAAATTAAGAGAATTTGCTGTTCAAATATCCAAAAAACAGCCTTAGAGCATTTCCCTGACGACGGTTTCCTCAGTTTCTCCTTCAACGAAAACATTGACTCGGATCATCGTGAACGTCTCCCGCCTAGGACGATTTGAAAAAAGAATGCGACAGATGCTAAAAGTAAAAGAAGTCGCAGATTAAAGGAGCCACAAAGATTTCAGAGTTATAACCAGATTAAACAATGGCTCAAAAGTGAACTGGGACTCGATATTGCATATATAATCCATTTGGGATCTTTTTCGGTTAGGAAGGTGATGCCTATGGCAAGCCGCTAAGAGCGTCTACGCTAATCTCAAATCTTCCAAAGTCCCAAATTCGTAGTGTGACAATGTGCGAGGGCGCGTGGGTGGGTTATAGCCGTAACAAGTTGATACGAGAGAGCAATCTACTTTATTGCAATGATTGGTGCAAATTATGGCGAACCTTTTTTTAGCAAAGGTCCCTTAGCTATCGGTAATTTTTCTGGATTAGAGAAGGACAAATTGCTGAATGTTGCCTCTAGCCCATACTTAATTGGTATTCAATGTGAATCAGCTTTGTCAATACCTCTTTGGATATAAATATATCAGCAGAATAATAATCGTGCGGTATTGCGAGAATAACTGACAACGCGATAGATAAATCTAGCTATTGCTACATGCGGAAATTCTCTTAAAAGCTATGATAGACAACTATCTATTCCGAGAGAAGAAACTGTGGATGCAGTACTCGTGCGATCGCACCAACTAAAACTTGCCTTAAATGATTTTGTTCTGGATGCAGAAGACGAACTCGCCCAAGCACTAGAAACCTATGCAGCACTGAAGTTGCGTCGTGGAAGCGGCGATAATACCCAACAGGACTTAACGATTGATAGTTTTACGACAGAAGGTAGAGTCGGTAACTCCTCGCCGTTGGATTTATTTATCCAAAACCATCCCGACTTGTCACAAAGCGATCGCGAACTCATCAGCAGTTGGCATCGCAGTTTTATTGGCTTATTTGCCATAACTCAAATTCTGCCCGATGGCTTTGAGTTGATGAACTGGCTTACAGATAAACGCTACATTGTCAAGCCAAACAACGCCCAAACACAACAGGAAATGTCTCGGTTAAAAGAGGGTGAAATCTTACTCACTCGTATTTCTCCCATTAGCGACACCTACTGGACATTCTCCGGTCCTTATACACAAATGGGTAAATTAGGCAAGCCCAAACTGGCAGTAGCGATCGGTAATTTCAAAGAAAACCACAAAAACAACCTTTACAGCGATGCGCCAGACTTGCTAGAAGAGGCTTGGCAGTCTGTCAGCAAATATCATGAGCAATTTGTTGATTTTTTTGGTGGGGATGAAATCACCCTACCAGGATACCAACTCAATAAAAAAATCGCCGAATTACAAGAGATTTTGTCTCAGAAACAATTGGAAGCAGCAGGAATCGATCCTTCCAAGTCTTTAGAAGAAGTCGCACAAGAAGCGGGTATCGAACAAGAGGACATAAAAGCAGCAGCAGCAGAATTAGGTGCTGACTCAAAAGTTGTTGAGCAATTGTTCGATCAAAAAAAGGGCGCTTCTAAAATGGTGATGCCCAAAGTCGAGTTACCTGCCGAACTCAAAAAAGCAGAACAAGTCACAACTTTTTCTCACCCTCGTTGGGGACAGATGTTTCTCCCAACCTACACTAAAGCAAAAGCAATTCTAGAAGCAGAAGACTGGCAAACTATAGAAGGCTCAGAAAAACTAATCCGCCATTACCTTGAAGACAAAAATATTAACGCCTTCATTTGGCATCGCCTCGCTCAACAATATCCAACTCAATTAGAAAAGGTATTACAAACAGTTTTGCAGCGTCCCTTTAAACTGGAAAGCGATTTAAACCCACTTTTGCAAGAATACAAAAAGCCGATAGAACCCGAATTACCAGAAATCGCCAGCGTACCAATCCATTTACACAACCTATTTCAAGAAGCTGTGGTAGAGGTTAGCAAATCGAAACCTAAGAGTAAAGGACAACAAAAGCCAGCCAAGGGATTTCGTTAGTTCTTTAGAGTAGAAATCGCCGCCCGTGGGGTGCTCCTAACTGCAATACGGTTCAGTTAAGTCTTTTTTTCTCCCCCGGTATCCCCTGCTCTTTGAACAGCCTGCCTCAACAGATAAATTTCCTTATTAGAATCAAAGTTTTTGAAATTAAACAAGCTATTTCAAGGTAGTTTTTCACTCTCCCACAGTAAAAAGGAATTCGGTTAAAGCTATCGCTTTACGGATAAGATGAGCCAAACAATGCTGGCGTTTGGGGTAACTACTGTAGGCTCCATAACCATCAGTTACCAACCATCCAACAAATGCATCACTTATCAGGTGCAGTAATTCCGATTTTCGTAGAATCAGCCTTTTACTTCAAGCCCTTGCATCCAACTATTGGTGAGCTTCCATATAGGCTCGCAGTAAGACGTTGATTTGGGTTTGATAACCTCGCCCATGTGACTTAAACCACTCCAATACATCGCTGTCAATGCGTAGCGTAACCTGTGTTTTGTTTTTCGCAGCAGGTAAACCCCGTCGAACAATAGCCGATGCAAACATTTCGGGTGTAATTTCTGGACAATCCGATAAGTCGATGTCGGAATCAGTCATCGCATCAAGTCGTTGCCAATCAGTTTGAGAGTTGCTCGAAATAAATTCGTTGCTCATATTTAGTTGCCTTTCTTATAGAAATAATACGGGTAGAATCGCCACGTTCGGTATGGACAACAGCAACGAGTATCCCTTGCAACAAACCAAACGTAACGAAACGCTGCTCTCCGTAGTCATAACGATTGTCTTGAACGGTTACCGTATCTCCGTCAAACACGTCTGGAACGTCGATAAAATCGATCCCGTGCTTGCGAATATTTGCAAAACGCTTTGCTTCATCCCATTCAAACTCCATCACCCAATTGCAGTACTTATTCGCTCATTGTAACTACAAATTGTCGTTATAGCTATTCGGAACACACAAATCTCATTTTGTCATGCGGTAGTCTAAACTCCAGTACTCAGAAATTCTCAAGAAAACTTTGTCAGCCATGTCAAGAATCGTTTGGAATTAGGTGTGAGCAGGGTGCGACGATAAGTATCTGCCGCCTTCTTAATAGCTTCAGCTTGAGTTGGATAAGGATGAATCACACTACTGAGCTTATTTAATCCAAGCTTACCAACAATTGCTGTCGTCAGTAATGAGATCATCTCACCTGCATGACGGGCGACAATGGTTGCCCCCAAAATTTCATCAGATCCCTTTTTGTGAAGTATTTTGACAAATCCTTCCTCTTCACCATCTGCGATCGCTCGATCTACATTCTCGAAAGGAATCTTGATCGTTGCCACATTAATACCCATTTCCTGTGCCTGGTGTTCGGACATCCCCACATGAGCAATTTCCGGATCTGTGTAGGTACACCAAGGCATAATTAGACTGCTCTGTTTGGATCGTCCTAAACCGAAAGGAGAAAACAACGTATTCTTAATGACAATCCGCGCTGCCGCATCAGCAGCATGGGTAAATTTCCAGTCCATGCAGACATCGCCAGCTGCATAAATCTTTGGATTGGTTGTCTGGAAGTAATCATTCACCTTCACACCCTGGCGCGGATCATATTTCACTCCAACGGCTTCTAAATTCAGTCCTTCCACATTTGGGACGCGTCCAGTACCTACTAAAATTTCGTCTACAGTGACAGAATCTTGCCTGCCATTGTAGGTAAAGTAAAGCGTCTTGCCGTCAGTCGTTTTTTTAACCTGCTGGATCTGACAACTCAGCAGCAAATTAATTCCTTCCCGAACCAAGACATTTTGGAGAATTTCCGCAGCCTCAGCATCCTCTTTATTCAGGATATGAGAACTGTAATGGAAAAGTACCACATCACAACCCAAGCGCTGGAAAGCCTGCGCCAATTCGCAACCAATTGGCCCACCACCAATCACTGCTAAACGTCTCGGTTGTTGGATGAGGGAAAAAACCGTTTCATTGGTAAGATAACCCGCTTCCTCAAGTCCTTTAATGGAGGGTTGCGCGGCTCTAGCTCCAGTGGCAATGACAGCTTTTTTAAACCTGAGGGTTTTGTCGCCAACTTCCACGGTATGATCACTCGCAAATCGACCGTTACCCAAGAAGACATCTACCCCTAACTTTCTAAAGCGCTCTGCTGAGTCATGATGGCTAATTCCGGCTCTTAGCCGCCGCATCCGTGCCATCACTGCTTGAAAATCAACATCAATGTATTTTGGAACCTGTATACCCAACTTATGAGCAGACAATATTTCGCCAACGACACGAGAAGAGCGGATGATGCACTTAGATGGTATGCATCCAACATTCAAGCAATCCCCACCCATAAGATGCTTTTCAATCAGGGCAACTTTCAAATCTAAACCCAAGCCTGCTGCACCCGCTGCCACAACTAATCCCGCAGTCCCTGCTCCAATGACTACCAAATCGTAATTATTAGCAGGTTTAGGATTGACCCATGTATTTGGATGTACATAAGAAACCAATTTCTGGTTATACTCATCCATTGGGTAAACTACAACTCGGTTAAATTCTGCATCTGACATTGCTTTGTTTTTCCTCTTTTGGCTGCTCAAGTTCCTTCAAAGATCCACTCTTGTTTTATGAAACTCCCTGTTCCAAAGCTTTCTGGGCAACACGAGTCACATAAATCGTTACGGCAACTGTAGCAATAAAACCAACGATCCGAATTGCCCATTGAAGGGTGGGGTTGGTGGGTTGAGCATTCGTTCCAATCATGGCAAGATTCCCAGCTAAGGAACCAATGTAAACGTACATCACAGTACCTGGAATTATGCCAATTGAACCTAAGATATAGTCTTTGAGGGAAACCTGTGTAATCCCATAGGCGTAATTTAAGAGATTGAAAGGAAAGACAGGGGACAACCGCGTTAGCAGTACAATTTTCCATCCTTCTTTGGCAACTGCTCGAGCGATCACTTTGAATTTTGGATATTTCTCTATTTGTTGAGTAACCCAATCTCGTGAAAAGTGCCGTCCAATCAAGAACGCAAAGGTTGCTCCAAAGGTTGCGGCAATGAACACATATACCGATCCCCAAAACACGCCAAACAAGAAACCACCTCCTAGAGTCAGGATTGAACCTGGCACAAAAAGTATGGTGGCTAAGTTGTAGATGAACATGAACCCAATTGGTGCCCACCATCCAAGACTTTTCACCCAAATTAAAGAATTGTGTAAAATTTCCTGAATGTTTAAAAGTTTGGCGACAATCAAGAGGATAGCAACTAGAAAACCTAAAAGGATAAGTTTGACTATAAAATTAAATCGTCGATTATGTTTTTTAATCATTAATGTTAATTTGGTATAAAAGAATTAACCAATTATCACTGTCCGAGCGTGTTTAACATTCTGGAG
>JAQYWP010001139.1 GCA_029379285.1 Rhizonema sp. PD38 | reverse complement strand
AAGTAGTGCTGTTTATAGAGAAATTGAATCTGCCATCAAAGACACAGATAGCGCAACTTATCAAAAATTTCAAGAGTTAATTAATATTTTACCATCGTCTGTTACAAAAAACCTTAATGTTTGGGCAAAGCGTGCTCAAGCAAAAACTAAAACTTCAGAAGAAGGGATAAACATCTTAAGGCAAGAAATTGAAAGTGTATTTAACAACTCTATGGAACGCGCTTCTGGTGTCTATAAACGCAATGCCAAAGGAGTCACTATTTTAATTGGTTTTGTTATTGCTGTTACTGCTAACGTAGATACTTTTCATATAGTCAATAGATTATCTAAAGACTCACAACTGCGAGACACAATAATTTCTGATGTAGAGCAATTTCTGATACAAAATAGTCAAAAATCAGATACAGATTTAGAGAAGTTGAGAAATCAAGCTAACGAGGTTTTAAAGGATAATTCTCTTCCTATAGGTTGGACTAATGCTAATTTAGAACAGCAAATTGGTTGGACAACTCTTCAACACCGGGTTTTCCCGCAGACTAAACTTGTACGAGCGATCCCCGGTTGGATTGTTAGTGGTTTTGCGATCGCAATGGGTGCGCCCTTTTGGTTTGACGTACTCGGAAAAATTATGAATGTACGTAATGCGGGGAAACCTCCTAAAAAAGGTTGAACGGTTAGGAGGCAAGGGTTTCGCTCAACCCACACCCAGATAGCTGATTGTTCGCAATCCGAGCAACAAGTTAATCGCTACTCCAAGCCAACACCGCGATTTTATAAATCGCGGTGTTGGCTTAAATACCGACCTTCTCAGTGTGGATCGTTAACTAGTTTCCTTTAGGCGAAATCATGGTCAGAACAGGAACAATTCTTAAAGATTATGAAATATCTCCTTTCAAGATTTGTTTTTTTAGAGAGTTAATTTCTGTAGCTAATTCTTGACGAGTTGAGGATTTAAGAAGATAGCGGAAAGTAAACCAGGTTACGTAACCAAATCCTATCAACTCGAAAGTTGGTCTAATCAGGGGAATATCACTGAAGGCTTGCAGAACTGCTAGCACGATGCGGAGTGTAATAATTGTTGCCAATAATAAGACAAAGCTGACTACTGGCAGCTTGTATTCGTTAACGAACCTAGCAATGTAATTCGGCAGTTGTGCCAAAAATTCAGAAACTTGTCTGCTTATTCGTTCCACGTTACCAGTTTCCGGTGCAGGTGGTAGCAATGGTTGGATCGGTGCTTCTAAATTTTCTAATGCTTCTGGTGTATCAGGAAAATTGCTAGTGGTGTATTCTTGCTTTTGCCCTTGAGCGTCCATAATTCTTAATTTACCTCCAACTTTTCTAATAAGTCTCTGGTGTAATTCCTCGCTCACTTAATTGTATTTTACTTTAAATATTTTTCCTTATATCAATTGTCATAACATGAAACTCGTCCTACCGTTAAAAGAAGTAGGATTTCGCGCCAGTTGGAGCCACTGTGGTCTCGAGGGTTCCCCAACGCCAGTACAGACGAGAGTCTTGGAGTTTGGGAGCCTAGCCTGTGAGAGACGGTTGATACCATTTCACGAAAATTCTGATACAATTCACTCCCCCTGCTTCCCCTGCCTAAGAACTGCAAGCCTAAATGTATCAACTTTAAAGTGAAACGGTATGAGGCGAGGAACGTCCCATTGTAGCAACTGCCTGTCACTTTCGCGCGAAGAAATGGGCTACAAGGTGGTCTTTTTGTAAACCTTACTCAGATGCGTCGCGTGCATCAGGTAGACGACTGGCTGATATCTGAGTGTTTGCTTATATGGATGTAGCAATCTTAAATCATTCCCAGTCTCATTGGTCATGAGTAATTGGGAAAAAGGGTATTAGTAACTGTTCTTCACTTCCTATTACCCATTACCAGATCTAACTATATAGCCATCAAATTAAATGATGTGTTAAGCTGAACGATTACTTGAATAAATTGCTTTGAAAGCTTTACATTTATTGCTAGAACCACCTCACAAAATTGCTATTCGCTCTCATCAAATATAGGAAAATAAGACTCCATCAGATTTCTCATCAATCTACAGGTAATTTTGTTTATTTTTGTGAACAAAAGCTCTATCATCAATGGGGAGAGACACCAGATTTCTTGAAATACTTCTAGAGAAAGAGGACTTATAAATAATAACTTCATATCATCTAAAATGAAGACAAGAAGTAAAAGGAATAGAGTTATGCCTCTACACAAAATAAGTGATTTTGATGCTGAATACCATAGTACTGTTCAAGGTGGAGACATTAAAGGAAGGGGTGTCCATTCCCAAGGAAATGGCGAAAAGATTGGTAGCGTTAGTGATATTTTGGTAGATGATCAAGGTAAGTTTCGCTATTTAATCGTAGACTTAGGCTTGTGGATTTTTGGAAAAAAAGTATTGTTACCTATTGGTCGTACACGTACTGACTCTAGCGCTAACCAAATTCTCGTTAGTATGACGAAAGAGCAAGCGGAAAATTTACCTGAATATAAAGAGGGTATGCCACTTGATTACGACTATGAAGAGCAAGTGCGTGGGGTACATCGTACAAGACCTCTTGATGCAGCATCTACGGCTGTTGGAAATGTCACCTCACCATCTTATAATCGCGATACCTATAATTACGAACAAGACCGAGATTTATACGATGTCAGTGATCACGAAGATCAAACCTTCAAACTTTATGAGGAACGGTTGGTCGCTAACAAGCAGCGTCAGAAAACTGGAGAAGTCACGATCGGCAAGCATGTTGAAACCGATACAGCAAGAGTTGCTGTTCCATTAGAAAAAGAACGAGTTATTATTGAGCGAGTCACTCCAACGAACGCAGGGCAAGCTGTTGCTCCTGGTACTGCTAACTTCCGTGAGGGCGAAGTAGCACGTCTAGAAATTCACGAAGAAGTTCCAGATATTAGAAAAGAAGCTTTTGTACGCGAAGAAGTCAGAGTTACAAAAGTTGTAGACCAAGAGACTGTTGAAGCTCAAGAGACTATTCGTCGTGAAGAATTAGATGTTAATACTGATGGTCGTCCTGTTATAGACAGACCTAACAGCATTTAGTTT
>JAQYWP010001138.1 GCA_029379285.1 Rhizonema sp. PD38 | reverse complement strand
CCATTCAAGGCTCTCTGATTGTGGCGCAGGGTTTGGATGATGTGGCTCCTTTTGTCCGTGTGATGAAACAATTGCCAAGACAACTGTGCCAAGATTTGTAGCCCACATTCCGCAGGTTAGTTAAGAAAGAAGATAATATTTTCGACAAGGGGCGCCAAAAAACTGGAGAATCCATCGTCTTTCCTGGGGGAAACTTCCAAGTAAAAGAAACAATAGAGATTGGTTCGCAAATATTGTCTGCGAACCAATCTCCCCTTTCCACATCCCGTGAAGAGTCAAGCCGCCAAGGGCGGCAAGGCAGAAGGCAGCTATCTATGCTGAGGGCAGAAGGAACAATTGGATGGGGATTCAGACCCCAAGCACCGTGTAGACGGTGGGGTTTTAGACCCTTGTTCCCTTCGATCACGGGCAGAGGGCAGGAATCAGAATTCCCTTCTGCCTTCTGCCTCCTGCCCTCTGCCTTTCCCGATAAATAAATTTAGGGGCTTGAAAAGAAAGTGGCTGCGGGCTTTTAAAAAATTATTACCTTCAGCATAGCTGCCCTCTGCCTTTCTTCGGTCAGGTATGACACTTGCTATCGATGCTACTCCGTATCAGACAGCTAATATCAAGCGTGTGCCAGCAGACACAGCACTAGCAATCGTATTAAGTGTTTGAGAGATACTTTTGATGTCGGAGAGTGCCTTAGAAAGTTGTTGCCGCACCTTTTCCAGTTGAGATTGAAGGTCTGCAATTCTTTTATCATCATAATTAAATGTTTTGTTAATAGCATTATTGTAATTTTCAAAAGCCTGATTATAGTTCTTCCTTAGTTGTTCGTGCTCAAGTTCATTAGTACAGGCTTTGTCTAAATCACTGTATTTAGCCTCAATCATCTTGAATTGCATATACAATGTGTCTACAGTAGGGTTCATAAAAATATCCTGTTATTGTGTATTTTTTTTAGTACGAAACTTGTTTAATAAGTCGAGATAAATCTGGGCTTGCTCTTGGTATGCAAGGACATCGGTTAAAGTAAGTGGCTGTTTTTGCAGAAACTTTTTATGTTGCTCAATCAACTCTTGTAAAGAGTTGCTAAGTTCTGTAGGAGTGTCCTTGGATTTACTCTCCAGTGTAGTCAGCGTTAAATTAAGAGAACGCACTATTGCACACTTAGTGGCAGGATCTTTAACCGCTTGAGAATTCCAAGGCAACTCTTTTAATTCCGGTATCTGCTGTAGTAGGAACTGCAAACTCATAGATTGGGTTTTGATTAGATAGTCAGCAACTCCTACAGTTCCCACTGTTTTTGCAATGCATAATTGATCTGGGGTAGTTGCTCTATTCCCAATCAGCATTGTGTAGCGACGGTCTGTAATAATTGTGTATAGTCCTTTCTCTTCATCAACTAGCTTTTTTATCCCTATAAGAGTAGGTTGAATAGTTTTAACTCCCTTCTCAATACTGCGCGAGCGCTTCCACTCAACTAACCCATTGAGAACTGGTTTCAGGACATCTGATGTATTTACTCCAAAAATTTTTGGCTCTGTCGAAATTTGTTTGAGACTTCCAGTTAAGTTATCTACAGATTTGTTGACTTCTGTCGATGCATTATAAGAAGATAAGTTTTGAAGCGCTACATAGACAGATTCTAAATCGTGAGCCATTTTTGCCCGATGACGTAGAGCGAGCGCCTCTTGTTCAAGTATTGTGTAATCTTGTGGTTGAAAATCTGGTAGCGTAGGCTTTTGAATACCCCGATAAAAAATTTCTAACTCTGGTTGCTGGTTTACATCTTCAGCGAGAGATTCATAGTAACTGGCTAAAGTGCCAGCAGTTTTACTTCCAGTGTTTGCTAAACTTTGACCAGCTACATTTTCTTTGGGTTTACACCCACTTAATCCCACTAACAGTAAAGGCAACAGCAAAAATAATCTGGTTCTTAGTTGCTTACTCAGCACCATTTTCTGTGTTTTGATTCTCTTTATTTCCATATTTTTTGGAAGATACATTTTGGTTAATTTGTACAGTGTGTAAGTCCTAAGACAACATAGGTATTATCCGTCTTTCAATACCCCTGTCAATTAGCGCTCGCCCGAAAATTTCCCTGTTTTCACTACCCTCACTTTTTGACAACTTTGTCAATGCGTAAGTTCTAATCTCTATCATCATGTCGATGCCCATCCGTTTCTTTTGAGGACTCCTTCACTTTATGGATTAACAACAGATGCGTCCATGAGGATAAGTTAAGGAAAGTTAGGGTATTCGGAGGGTGTTTAAAAAGAGCAAAAAACAGTTATTTTACGCAATCAACATCAACAACCCTAAAATCGCTGTTGTCGCTTTGAGGAGTGAGCATTACGTTCCAAAACGAAAAGTTCTCTGACAAGATGTTTGAGTTTGTCATGGAGAACGGTCAGGTTAAGGCTCTAAAGTCGAGAGAACCATCAGCAAAATTTTCGCTGTTTATACTCCTGTTGAGTAGAGGGTTTTGATGCATCAGATGAATGCCGACCTAGGGAACCAGATATACGAAAAAGGCTTTGCTCTACAACATAATTAAAGACGCTTCCCTGAATGACATTACCTTGGATATAATCGCCTTGAATTGACTCATTATAATTGCCACTGACTATGTTGATACTGCGGTTTTCTGGCTCTTGATTTGTGGTCATGGTCTTATTTATGTAAGATGATGATTGAACAACAGAAAAGCAGAGAACTATATTTCACTATCCTTAGTTTTCTGCCAATCCTCGTAATGCACCAATCACAAAGCTAGCAGCCGGATGATTAAGCAATTGTGCCAAAGCTTCAGTACCACCAGCTTTCAACGCACTAAGGGACGGAGACAAAATAAAATGCAGAACCTTTATCAACTAGAGTTGTACCCAAAGTTACTCTTTGAGGCGGTTGCAGCCTAAAAGGCTGCAACCAAGGTTCTGCATTTTATTCCAGTCAGAATGCTAAGTACCCGTTGTGCTAAAGTCTGGTTACTATCAATGTACTCAATAGCCTCAGTGGCGATGCCTTCGGCAACGGCTTAACTCAGATCTTGCACCTACCGAATAAACCCGTAAAAAACAAATAAAGAGAAC
>JAQYWP010001137.1 GCA_029379285.1 Rhizonema sp. PD38 | reverse complement strand
GCGATATTGAACGGGGTTTAGAAATTGCGATCGCTTTAGGTTATACCGCAACCAACGATCCAGTTGTCTTTAAAGTACGTGAATTTCTGGCCTTGGCACGAAATACAATGCCAATCCCCAAAGCTGCCCAAAGTGTCCATCTGCCCTTATCTGTGGTTTCGTCCTTGGGACAATTGGGACTTGAAAGATCCCCAATTGAAGTTCGTGAAGTCCCGTCAAACTTGTAGGCGTAAAAGTAGCGAAGGCACATTTTGCCGCCAATCATTCTAGTTGAGTAAGTAAGTGAGCACGATAAAATCAATGTATGTTTAGTTTTGTAAAAACTTTATAACGACTCATTCATAAGCTTTTTACTGATTTTACATTTCGTTACATAGTTGTAAATTTTCCCGCCTACCTACTTACTTCTATCCCTCTTTTGTCACTCTCCGAAAACTCTTGCCATTTCTGAATTCTAGAGTTCTTGTATAGTCAGCGATCGCCTGATTTTTTTCTAATAACAAATACAAGACCCATTTTTTTCTAATAGGATAGCTTGTATTGAGTGACTGGTAAAGCTTCTAGAGATCGCCCTCCCGGAGAGTGACAGAAGAGGGCTATAGCGCTTCTTGATTGAGTCACATACAATAACCACAATGTGCAAACCAACCCATAATGTCACTTGTGATCTGAATGAGAAGCGCTCTTCACTAAAGGTTCACTCTAGGCAGAGGAAAAATAGAAAGAAGGGTTATTGAAGTTCTCAAAAATTGAACTTGTAAGATTATTGACAATCGTTTGAAGTTTAAAAAATTCCTCAGATAACTGAGGAATTGTGTAGACTTTTAGCCAAGGTTTAATCAGGTTAAATAGTACACTCATGTTGAATTATCAAACCGTCGGTTATTAAGAATGCTATTCCAACCATTCCCATTATTCCACCACGGATGTAATGAGAAATTAGATTCAGATTGTGGTGGGAATTTAAGTAATTGTTCGGAATGAAGACTAACCAACAAATAGGCGTTACAAACAATCTCCCACCCTTCGGGTGACGCTCGTTCCTCGCTAACGCCAGTCGCTACAACGGCGGGAACCCCCGCAACGTGCTGGCTCACCATTTCTCAATTTGTGTGTAATGAGTCACCCGAAAATCTGCCCATCCAAGTTCATTTTTACTTTGTTTTAAACCGTATTCGACCCAGGTTCTTAACCCATAAAAATTCCCAACCTCTCTAGGCCTAATTTCCGGAAATTTACTCATTACGCACAGGTTGTGTTTTTCGGAATAACTTCAATATCAGTTGTTATTTGCCAATCTCGAATTTCTCTATCTTTGCTACAAATTATTTCTCTGATATATCTATTTTCTGTGCTTAGATTAGAAAAGACTCGCTCTTATCTTTTGCCACTCTGTATATTTAACTGATTTGTCTGAAGATACCCAGGCTTTGTGGTCTTACCGTGGTGCAACTAGAAAATTTAGATTTAATTCATTTAATACTTGAATTAAATTTGTCCCACTTTCACCATATAAACTGTCCGCCAGGACAAGGTTAAATCTAAACCCCATAGACTGCAACTCTCTCATCATTCTCGCTGCTATTTCTGGTTTCGTCAGATACTTATCTCCGGGCTGTAGTCTTTCCCTTGGTTTAGAGATTTCAAACATTAATGGAAACGTCATTCCAGATAATACTGCATAGGCTGTAACTGCAACTCTACCATTATCTGTTTTCCCCAAGTTTCCTATATACTGCCGTTTGACATAATCTGTCTTGTTTCCTTTTTTCTGATCTCCTGTTTCATCAATGATTAAAACTATCGGTCGCCTTCGTAGCACGAGTAAAATTAATTCTAATCTCTACCTTCTTAACTCTGCTGCTGACCACGGTGATTCCGTTAAGAAATGATGCGGCATATTGATGATTTTCTAATCCTACAACTTTGGCGATCACTGGCAGCGTTTTACGCTTTATCTCAGACACCATTCCGACATGAAGGTATTTAAAGGCTTCAAAACTTCTCACTTCTGGAAATAGGTTTTGATACAACTGACAGTATTCGTCCACAAATTTTACTGTGGGCGCGCTTCGGCGAGGGGAATGTTTTTTTAAAAAGGCTCACTGCTTGCTCGTCCTGCTCTAGGCTTATCGGTCGAGGTACCTTCAGTGTCGCCTTGAGTTCGTAGCGCACCAAGCGGTAGACCGTTTTATATTTGACTTGCACATTAAATTCCTGCTCTACCCACTCCACGATTTGCCCATAACTGCTAAATCCTTGGGGACATTGCAGTTTCTCTACAAGTCGGACAGCATTTGTCCTTGAATCTTCCGAACCGCTCCTGGGGAAGCTTTTACCTCTAAAAGTTTCTCTAATCCCCCTTGCCTATACTTTTGCACCCAGCGTGTTACAGTTGAGCCATTTCTGCCTAGTCTTTGACTTAAGTCCTGATGCTGTGTTACTTGTCCTGTTTTTATCCACCACAGCAAAAGCAAGCGTTCTTTTTCACTCTTCTGTGCGAGCTTTGTTGAGACTTTTGGACAAATACTCAGCACTCTCGTTTATTTCTAGGTTAAAGGGGCGTGCCATTGTTTGCATCTGGTATTCAATCTTTCCCGTACTCTATTCTACAGTTCTATGCGTCTTCATATCGAATTGGTATAATAATTCATTTATCTGTTCGACTAAACCGATTTCATCAATTATTCCAGTGATTTATTTTCAACATGGCTCATGAGTATTCCAATACATCAGAATTTTAATATGACTACGTACTGAAACCAATGACAAGTCGCGGATAAAGTTCGCGAACACTTGGATGATTTTCTTATGTCGAAAGATACCAAAGTCAATAGACAAGATGATTTAGCCACACGTACTGACCAATTACTTCGTACAATAGAGCGTTTAGAGTCAGAAATTAAAGCGCTTCAAGTCACTGGCTTGGTTGCACCACCTGGATGTTGGATAGTGCGGTACTTAGCCAAAGGGAAAAGGGGTAAATATTGGTACTATAAGCTACAAGCAAATGAGGCGATCTTTCATACAAAAATCAAAGGAAAGTATACTAAATATAAACATTTAGGTAAAGCTGGTAGC
>JAQYWP010001136.1 GCA_029379285.1 Rhizonema sp. PD38 | reverse complement strand
CCTGTTATACATCAGCAACAAGGCATCGGCTACTACGGTTTTGGAGTTGACCAAAAGCGGCAAGCTTACCTGAGTGCTTGTATCAACTCACAAGGCAGTACTACCTTCACTGATGAACAGTTTAACAAAAATCGACATCTCCACGATACACGCCCTCAGCATCTGCTTTCTTGGTTTCTTGGTGAAGAGCAACTTCAAGATAGGCGCTGTCTTTGGACACATTTATCGATTCCTTTAAAAGACTCTTCCCCTGAAGCCGCCTATCAAGTCTTGGAGAAAGCTTGGTTTTCCTGGCATGAGTGGTGGCGTCCTCGCTTTCCAAAACTTTGAATTATTACTCTTATACACACTCAACAAAGTAAGCAGTTATCAGTATATCTTACTTTTTTGAATGGCTTAAATCTACTGTAAGATGACACATTTCACTTCAAATCTGAATGCTTATTTCAAAAATTAGCTTTTAGGGTAGGCTCTTCTTTCTCATTTGTCCATTTTTTCTGTTCTATTTTGTTTGTACAATGACTAAATCAAGTAACGATAAATTAATCCCCGTAGTCGAGCAACTTCAGGAATTTGCCTTCAGCCAGCAAGGATCGATAACTCTTTTACGTATCCTTGGTTACGCTTTGTTGGTATTAGCATTATTCGATATTATAGAAATGTTTATTCCGCCCAACTTTATGAATCCGGTTTGGGAATTTCAAACTTTAGGGGCGTTAGTGGAAAGAGTTCCAGTACCATTAATTGGGTTAGTACTGGTATTCTTTGGGGAACTGTATTCCCGCACAAAATGGGAGTTTCCAATATTGAAAGTGATATCTTGGTTGACTTTGTTATTTGCTGTACTATTTATTTTGCTCATTCCTTTGGGAATCGTTAATACTGTAAGGCTGAACAGCCAAAGTAGCACGCAAATTAGTACTATATCGACTCAACAAATTTCTCAGGCTGAACAGGTTGAAAAGCAACTGAACCAGGCTACACCGGAACAGATAAATAATTTGCTCAAACGCCAAGGTCGCTCATTAGATGGCAAAAATCCTCAAGAATTGAAAAGTGAACTATTGTCAGAAGTCTCTCAAGCTAAGACAAAAATTAAGAGCCAAGCAGAAGCGACTCAATCCTTACAAGGTCTCAACTTAATCAAAACTTCTGTGAAGTGGAATCTTGGTGCTTCAATTTCTGGGGCTTTATTTTTTATCATTTGGAAGCAAACTAAGTGGGCAAGACAAAGCTAGTACCGCTACGCAGAATTAAAAATGAAAACTGAGAAAGCTTGATTTATAAGCTTTTTAGCAATTCTGAATGGTAGCTTTACGGACGCCGTTGTGTACTATTACACCAACGTGCTGAGCAAGAACGTCAACACAAGGAAGCAGCACTTTTACAACTTCAACTTGAACAACAGCGCTATCAGGATTTGTTAGCCCGACTGGAAGAACGGGGAATTGATCCAGAACAGCTGCAATGAGGATATTTACAACACAGTAGAGACGTTAGATGTAACGCCTCTACTTCTTCCACGCTAATATCCCGTCAGCTTATCACGCAATTGCGTTCAGGCTATGCCCGCAGGCAACAGCTGCCATCCGGATCGCGCAACTTCGCCGCCTCTTCAAAAGAAAAGCATAAATAAACTAAAGTATGTAACGAAAAGTAAAGTTTTTTGAAATTCTGATTCCTTCAGCATCGCTGCCTTGCCTGAACAAGAGATGATCGCGCCCATCTACTTATGTAAATCATTAGCATCTCAAGTGGTGCATCTTTAAAATTAAGCAATTAGGAGAACAGGATAGTCAATGGCAGCGCAAATGCCACTGAGACGGAAAATCGCACTCTGAATTCACGGTTAATGATCTCAATATTGGAGGCAATAGTGGTACAACAACTTACAGTTAATTCGGCGCTTGGTTGCGTAGACGCTCTCGTGGCTTGACGCGCTTAGATTGCTAGTGGGCCTGGGTTACCTGGAACACCGACGTAACATGGACATTGGTATCCAGGTACTGTAGCCAGTTTCGTTAAACTGTCGCTAGTTCTGGCGCTGGCCGCTTGCTGTTGCGAATGTCCGCGATCGCCTCACCATAATCCTTAGCTTTGAACACAGCAGAACCTGCAACAATCGCATTTGCACCTGCTTCCAAAACCTGCCAAGTGTTGTTGGCTTTGAGTCCTCCATCTACTTCAATCCAAGGATCCAAACCTCGTTCATCGCACATCTGACGCAGCTTGCGAATTTTAGGTACCATGCCAGGAATAAAACTTTGACCGCCAAAACCGGGGTTGACACTCATAATCAAGATCAAATCGCAAAGCTCTAAGCAATACTCGATCAGATCTAAAGGTGTTCCTGGATTGAGTACGACGCCAGCTGTTTTGCCAAGTTCCTTGATTTGACCGAGAGTGCGATGCAGGTGAGGTGAAGCGTTATGCTCACAATGAACTGTGATATGATCTGCACCTGCCTTAGCAAAATCCTCTACGTACTTCTCTGGTTCTACTATCATTAAGTGGACATCCAAAGGCTTTTTCGTCACCGGACGAATTGCCTCCACAATCAGAGGACCAATGGTAATATTGGGTACAAAGCGACCATCCATTACATCGACGTGAATCCAATCTGCTCCAGCCTCGTCTATAGCGCGAATTTCGTCTCCCAGACGACTAAAATCTGCTGAGAGAATAGATGGAGCAATGACTATGGGTTTTTTAGATAGCGTTTGGGTCATGGTGAGGGGGTTATAAAGCATCCTTGTATGTCAGTATTTTAACAAAATCTTGAGCCAGCCCTCACCTCTTTTTCAAAGAGTGGGGAGTGGGGGGGAATGGCACTAAGAAAACCTAAAAAGGGGCTGACACGGAAACGCGGTGACGCAGTGACGCGGGGAAAATTCTATCTCCGCGTCCGGTGTTTCTCCCCTCTCCGCGTCAGTCTCAACCCTAAACTTAGTGCCATTCGGAGTGGGGGGAGTTGTTAGTAGTTAGCGGATAGTGGTAATTTTCGATAACCAACAACTAACCCTTTGGGTGACAAGCCCTTCGGGCAAGGCGTGACGGCAGTCGGCATCCGTGCTGAAGGTAAGGT
>JAQYWP010001135.1 GCA_029379285.1 Rhizonema sp. PD38 | reverse complement strand
GAACGGTGAGACAGCCCCTACGGAGGGAAACCCTCCGTAGGGGACTGCGAACCCGTTAGCGCAGCGTTAGCGAGGAACGAGCGTCAGGGCTGTTCGCCCTTACCAAGGATTTGATGTGTAGCAAAGTTTTATAGAATAAGTATAAGTCAAAAAGAAGACAGGTAATCGGAGAAGCAATTAAATCCAAGATTCCACTGAAAAGCTGTAAACTTGCTGAATTCTGGTGAAGTCACTGTCAGCAGAGACCAGAGTAATATTATGATAAATCGCTGTTGCGGCGATCCATAGATCATTGTCATCAAAACCAAGATCCTGAATGCGGATACTGCGGCGTTTGTTTTTTTCTTTCGGGGCAAATTGACGAAAAATGAAGTTTTTCAGTTGACTGTATATCTCAGCTATTTCTTTGTTAATCAAATAGATATCAATCTCTGTCAGGAATGCTTGAACCACTTGTAAGTTCATCTCTCGACGCTCTGATTTTTCCGTCATGTAGAGCAACTCACCATAGCTAATGATGCAAATCCCAAAAGGATCTTGAGCATGGCTTTGAGCAGCGGCGACAACTTGAGGATTGTTGTAAATGAGATAACTACAGTGATTGGTATCCAGCAAATACATAAATTACTGGCTCAAAACTTCGCTGTTGAGCGGGTTGCATGAAGAAATTCTAGGCACTCCTCTAGATCGTCTCCATGCCAAGTATCAGCAAAATTAAGCAAATCTTGACCTGTAGAACCTCGTCGAATCACAGATTGAGAATGATCGCCACGTTGTTTTATCATATCAGTCTTAGCGACAAAATCTTCAGGTGGTTGCACTAGAGTCTCATCCTCCAGAGGAGAATCGGGCGGAGTGTGTGCTTGCTCTAAAGATGCCAGAATAGAAGCTCTAGTTGAAGGTGATTTGGTTACTTCTGATTGAGATGGAACTGTTTTCTGAAAACTAAGAAACGCTAGATGTTGCTCAACTTAAGTCAGTTCGTCATCTGGAAGTTGAGCAATCTGTTGTTGAAGTTGACGGCGGCGATCAACGATAGTCATCGGACATCTTACGGGAACGACTATACTTTCAGTTTATTACAATTTTGTTCTCTTTGTTTTAGTACACATATACTATACAGATTTTTTCCACCATCAGAGAACAGGGTTTTGACGTATACCTCTGGGAGTTATTATATCCACCGTAGGGGCGAACGGCTGTTCGCCCTTACCAACAACGTGGTTCATTTCTGTGACACCGTATGGGCAGGTTTGACAAGATTCAAGACTTATGCAAAAGTTTCCAGGAAGTTTAATTTATTGAACCGCCAAGACGCCAAGATCGCCAAGAATTAGTAGAGTTTGCGATCACTCTAGTTTTTAGCGAAGAAGAGATTAAACCTACGACACATTGTAAGGGCGGGTTTAACCAGATTGTTCGTTTTTAGTGAAAAATTACGGGATGAAACCGACGACTGTAGAAGCGGGTTTAATCAGATTGTTCGTTTTTAGTGAAAAATTACGGGATGAAACCCGCCCCTACCTATTCACGCCAAATTAATTACGTATCGCGAAATACATTTTTTTCAAACAATTTCAAAACCGTTTGTCATACCCGAATCTATCGTCAGGGCATCTCTACGCTACACTAAAAATCATAATGCGGTATTTCTGGATATAAATTCACGCCAATGGAGAAAACAACTCGCTTCACTGTTGCGCCAACTCCTTTGTTGCATCCTCAAACAATGTCCAATCATTTCCGCAAAACATTCAAGTCTCCCATTTTCCTTTTCCTTCTCACCTTTTTATTAATCGTTTTCTTCTCCCTATCTTGGGTAAACGCCGAAGAAGCACCCAAACCAAAGCCCCAACTTTGGCAAATTGACGGTATAATCGTTGCGCTTGATGATGAATACCCCGAAGTGAAGAAATTGGCTTTGGATAAATTAGCCGAATATGAGTCGCAAGACTTGAAATCTGTGCTGAAGAAACTGGAAGATATTGCTCAGAAAGCTGTGAATCTCCTCAAAGATAAAAGCGTTGACTCTGATGTTCGTTCCTCTGCGGCAAAAGCGTTGGGGAATATCAGAAAACTGGAGTTTAATGAAGTTGTTATTGTTCTAAATAATGTCTATTACGATGGCCAGTCTCAAATTCCACAATGGCGGTTTTTAAGTTATTTCCTTGGAAGCGGCACTGATGACGAGAAAATTCTGCTGAAATGGCTTGGCGAACCTAAAAAAACACCTGATAAACTTTTACACTCTGAAGGCGTCAAAACACTGCAAGTCTTTGGCGAGGCATGGAAAGATAGCCAGGATTTATTGGAATTACGACAAGATTTAGCAAGGCAAATTGCCACAGTTACCAAAAAAGTAAATTGGACATGGCAAGACTTAAAGCTACTTCAATCTCACTACACTAATCTTAAAACTGCTAAATTTAACGAAGATGATACGGTACAGTCAGTCATTAATGATCTCGAATGGTGGCGGTGGTTTCTCTTTGTCAGAAATATTCTTCTCGTTCACCTTGCCATTTGGCTTACCCTCATCTTAGCCTACCCCAAATCTCCCCAAGTGCAACCATTGTTCTGGAACCCTTGGTTAAGACGTATTCTGGGTTTTGGTTACATAGGCATATTCCTGACTTGGGTTCCTTACCTACGTAGCAGATTGTTTGAACCATTCAAACTTTTCCTTCTGGCAGATGCGGGATTAGAGAATTTTAAACCTGAAACTTATTTTCCTGAAACCAAGGTTATAGAGACGCGAAATTTTGCGTCTCTACAGCAGGATACAGGAGAGATGCGACCAATCACAGAGGTGATTCCCAGTATCACGGGGCAAATTGTTTTAGAAGGCGACTCTGGTTTGGGGAAGTCGATGTTTCTGCGGCATTTGGTGAAAACTTCTTTAGAAATTAGGCAAAGAAACCGGGTTTCTAGCAGAAATCACGCACAAGTTCGTGATGAAATGAAGATAATGTCTACTGTTCGTAGTTGCGCTTTAGCGATAATCGCTGTCTAAACAAACCATCAACAAAAAATGTCAAAAATGCTGTCATGCGTCGAGATTCAATATTTTACAAACTTTTCCAACAAT